>NZ_CP007597.1:3502050-3690897 GCF_000661955.1 Stenotrophomonas rhizophila | reverse complement strand
GGCCAGCGGCCGGCACTACCCAGTGCAGAGCCGGCCAGCGGCCGGCACTACCCAGTGCAGAGCCGGCCAGCGGCCGGCACTACCCATGCGCAGTTGGCGATGCCGAGCGTTTCCCCACACCGTTCCGGCAGGGGAAGCGCGTGGGTCGGCATGCCTTCAGCCCCCGGGGGTATGCTGGGGCCATACCCGCCGGAGCCCGCCCATGCACGTGATCTACCAGGCCGACAACCTGTTTGACGCCCATCTGGTCAAGCATGCGCTGGAGGATGCGGGGATCCCCGCGTTCGTGTTCGGCGAGTCATTGCTGGGCGGGATGGGCGAGCTGCCGCTGTTCGGGGTGCTGCGGGTGTGCGTGCCGGACCTGGCCCGCCCCGAGGCCGAGGGCATCGTGGCCGGGCTCGACTTGGGTGGCGCCCCGGACGACCCCATATTCGACGGTGACGAAAGCGCCGGCCTGTTGCCGGCCTAGGAGACCGCCATGTTGGGAATTGCCAAGGGCCTGTTGGGCATCGGTGCGTTCAAGCAGCGCCTGCCGCGCCCGGACGAGGCGCTGCCCGGCCGGGACCAGCCGCTGCCGCTGCACAACCAGCATTACGTCAACAGCCACCCGCTCAAGGACGGTTTCGCCGGCCTGCAGCGTATCCGCGTGGCGATGGGCTGTTTCTGGGGCGCCGAGCGCAAGTTCTGGACGCTGCCGGGCGTGTACGCCACCTCGGTGGGCTATGCCGGCGGTTCCACCCCGAACCCGACCTACGAAGAGGTCTGTTCCGGCATGACCGGGCACACCGAGATCGTGGAGGTGGTGTTCGACCCGGCCATCATCTCGCTGGGCCAGGTGCTGCAGGTGTTCTGGGAGAACCATGACCCCACCCAGGGCATGCGCCAGGGCAACGACACCGGCACCCAGTACCGCTCGGCCATCCACGCCACCAGCCAGGCCCAGTTCGATGCGGCCCTCGCCAGCCGCGACGCGTACCAGCAGCGTCTGGAGGATGCCGGCTTGGGCGCGATCACCACCGAGATCGTGTTCCCGGCGCCGACGTACTTCTACGCCGAGGACTATCACCAGCAGTACCTGGCCAAGAACCCGAACGGGTACTGCGGCATCGGGGGTACGGGGGTGAGTTGCCCGATTGGTGTGGATGCGTGAGCGATGCGGTAGAGCCGACCGTTGGTCGGCTGCCGTTGCAGTGACGTGGGAGCAGCCGACCAACGGTCGGCTCTACCCCGGTTGTTGAGGGTTGAGAAACCAAAAGGCCCCGCAGTGCGGGGCCTTTTGTCGTCCACGAACCGGCGCGCTTACAGGCGCTCGCGGATCGTCTGGCGCAGCGCTTCCAGGTCCTTGGCGAACGCGTCGATACCGGTGGCCAGCTTCTCGGTAGCCATCGGATCGGCGGCCAGATCGGCTGCAAAGCGGGCCGCGTCGATCGCCGCCACCTGCACCGGCTCGGCTGCACCGGCCACCAGCTTGCGCGGCAGCGCACCGTGGTCGGCGTCCAGCTTCTCCAGCAGGTCCGGCGAAATGGTGAGCCGATCGCAACCGGCCAGCGCCTCGATCTGCGCGGTCGAACGGAACGATGCGCCCATCACCACCGTCGGCGAACCGCGGCGCTTGAACTCGGCGTACACCCCGCGCACGAACACCACGCCCGGGTCGGCATCGATGTCGGCCGGGGCCTGGCCGTTGGCCACGTACCAGTCCAGGATGCGACCGACGAACGGCGAAATCAGGAACGCGCCGGCTTCACTGCAGGCCAGCGCCTGGGTCGGGTTGAAGATCAGCGTCAGGTTGCAGTCGATACCCTCGGCCTGCAGCACCCGCGCCGCCTCCACGCCCGCCCATGTCGCTGCGATCTTGATCAGCACCTTGCTGCGCGGCACGCCGGCGGCGGCGTACATGGCAATGAACTGGCGCGCCTTGGCCACCGTCGCGGCGGTGTCGTGGGCCTGGTCGGCGTCCACCTCGGTGGACACCCGGCCCGGCACCAGCGAACTCAACAGCGTGCCCACGCCCACCGTCAGGCGGTCGGCCACGGCGTGCACGATGGTCTCGCGCTCGCCGGCCTGCTCGCGGCCCCAGGCCAGTTCGCGCTCGATCAGGTCCGCATACACCGGCAGGTCCAGCGCTTTCTTCACCAGGGTCGGGTTGGTCGTGCAGTCGACCGGCTTCAGGCGCTTGATCGCCTCATAGTCGCCGGTATCGGCTACCACGACGGACAGATCACGCAGCTGGCTGAGCTTGGACGGAGAAACGGTGTTCATTGCGACTCCTGGTACGAAAACGGGAACCTGCGCGGCGGCAGGAAGGTCAGGCGTGGGGCTGGTTGTGGACGGCAGTCACGCGCAGGCGCAGTTTGCGGCCACCCGGGGCGTCCCAATCCATGGTCTGGCCGACCGACAGGCCCAGCAGGGCGGTGCCCACCGGCGCAAGGATGGACACCTTGCCCTGTTCAACATCGGCTTCGCGCGGATAGACCAGCGTCAGCACGTGCTTTTCGTTCTGCAGCTCATCTTCGCATTCCACGCGCGAATGCATCATGACGGTGCCGTCGGGAATCTGGTCCGGCGCCACCACCGTGGCACGGTTGAGCTCCTTGGCCAGTGCCACGGCGGCCGGGGTCTGGCTGACGGCGGGGGATTCAAGCATGGCGTCCAGACGATCCATGTCGTGGCTGGAAACGATGATCGACGGGGGAAGTCCGCTGGAAGTGGACATGTAAAGCTCCTTGCGAGTAATGATGGCCCATGCAAAAGGCGGCGCCTGCTGGCGCCGCCTGGGTTCTATTGTGCTGCCTATCGAAGACGGATGCGACCCGTGCGGCGCAGGGACCGATGCAGCCGGTTCAGCCGGCCTGTCAGGCGTTGCCGCGCGCTGTCAGGGGCACGCCGGAATCGGCGTTGTCCAGGGTGAACAGCTCCTGCGGCAGGCGTTTGAACTGCTGCGCCAGCTGCTGCAGGAAACCGGTCATCGCCGAACTGCGCCGCCATGCCATCGCGATGCGGCGGCTGGGCCGGTCATCGCCTTGGAAATCGAGCAGGCGGATGTTTTCCGAACGCGGCACCGGCGGCTTCACCGACAAGGTCGGCAACAGCGTGATGCCCACGTCGGCCGCAACCATCTGGCGCAGCGTCTCCAGGCTGGTGGCGCGGAACTCGGACTTCTCATTGGCGCCGAACAGCCGGCACACCGCCAGCGCCTGGTCGCGCAGGCAGTGCCCGTCTTCCAGCAGCAGCAGCTTCTGGGTGGACAGCTCCTGCACGTCCAGGTGGTGCCGGCGCGCCAGCGGGTGCTGCCCGGAGACGGCCAACAGGAACGGTTCTTCGAACAGGAATTCGGCGTGCAGCTGGTCGTCGTCCAGCGGCAGCGCCAGCAACGCGGCATCCAGCTTGCCTTCGCGCAGCCGCGCCAGCAGTTCGTCGCTCTTTTCTTCCACCAGCAGCAGCTCCAGCTGCGGGAAGCGTTCGCGGATGTTGGGAATCACGTGCGGCAGCAGGTACGGGCCCAGCGTGGGGAAAATGCCCAGCCGCACCGTCCCGGCTTCGGGATCGCGGCTGCGCCGTGCGGCTTCTTTCAGCTGCTCGACCTCGGCCACGATGGTGCGCGCACGCGCCGCCGCTTCGACCCCGGCGGGGGTCAGCATCACTTTGCGTGGAGCACGCTCGACCAGGGGCAGGCCCAGTTCGTCCTCCAGCTTGCGGATCTGGGTGGACAGGGTGGGCTGGCTGACGAAGCACGCCGCCGCGGCGCGGCCGAAGTGCCGGTGGTCGGCCAGCGCCACCAGGTATTTCAGATCACGTAGGTTCATTTCCTTGGACCTCTAAGCGGTAATGGACCGGGTGACGGCGTGGCTTACCCAGCAGGTGGGTCCCGGCGAACCGGGACCCTGACGTTTCAGGCAGCTTCGGCGACAGCGCCGCTGCTCTTGGGAACGGATGTGCGGATCAGGTGATCAAAAGCACTCAGTGCGGCGGTCGAACCGGCGCCCATCGCGATGATGATCTGCTTGTACGGAACGGTAGTGCAATCGCCTGCCGCGAACACGCCGGGCACGCTGGTCTGGCCACGGTCGTCGATCACGATCTCGCCACGCGGCGACAACGCCACCGACCCCTTCAACCACTCGGTGTTGGGCAGCAACCCGATCTGCACGAAGATGCCTTCGAGTTCGATCCGGTGCGCATCGCCACCGACGCGGTCCTTGTAGACCAGCCCGGTCACCTTCTGGCCATCGCCCAGCACTTCCTGGGTGAGGGCGCTGGTGATGATGGTGACGTTGCCCAGGCTGCGCAGTTTCTTCTGCAACACTTCATCGGCCCGGAGTTTGTCATCAAATTCCAGAAGGGTCACATGCGACACCAGGCCGGCCAGATCGATCGCCGCTTCCACGCCCGAGTTGCCGCCGCCCACCACCGCCACGCGCTTGCCCTTGAACAGCGGGCCATCGCAATGCGGGCAGTACGCCACGCCCTTGTTGCGGTACTGGTCTTCGCCGGGCACGTTCATCTGGCGCCAGCGCGCACCGGTGGACAGGATCACCGTGCGCGACTTCAACACCGCCCCGTTCTCCAGCGTGATCCCCACCAGGCCGTCATCGCCGGCCGGCGTCAGCACCGTGCCGCGCTGCAGGTTCATGATGTCCACCTCGTACTCGCGCACGTGCTGTTCCAGCGCGGTGGCCAGCTTCGGGCCCTCGGTTTCCTTGACCGAAATGAAGTTCTCGATCGCCATGGTGTCCAGCACCTGGCCGCCGAAACGCTCGGCCGCCACGCCGGTGCGGATGCCCTTGCGCGCGGCATAGATCGCCGCGGCGGCACCGGCCGGACCGCCGCCGATCACCAGCACGTCGAAGGGTGCTTTGGCGGCGATCTTCTCGGCGTCGCGTTTGGCCGAACCGGTGTCCAGCTTGGCCACGATCTGCTCCAGGGTCATGCGGCCCTGGTCGAACATTTCGCCATTGAGGTACACGGTGGGCACCGACATGATCTGGCGCGCCTCGACCTCGGCCGGGAACAGGCCGCCGTCGATCGCCACGTGCTGGATGCGCGGGTTGAGCACCGCGGCCAGGTTCAGCGCCTGCACCACGTCCGGGCAGTTCTGGCAGGACAGCGAGAAGTAGGTTTCGAACTTGAGCTCGCCTTCCAGCCCCTGCACCTGCTCGATCAACTCGGCGGTGGCCTTGGACGGATGACCACCCACCTGCAGCAGGGCCAGCACCAACGAGGTGAACTCGTGGCCCATCGGCAGCCCGGCGAACGCCAGGTGGATGTCCTGGCCCGGGGTGGTCAGCGCGAACGACGGGGTGCGCTCGCTGCTGTCGCGGCGCACGTCCAGGGTGATCTTGTCCGACAGCGCGACCAGCGTGTTCAGCAGCTCCAGCATCTCCTGCGACTTGGCGCCGTCATCCGCATGCGCCGTGATCTGGATCGGGCGGGTGACACGTTCCAGGTAGGTCTTCAGCTGGGACTGGAGGTTGGCATCCAACATCGAAAAACTCCTTGATTCAGGCAAGCAGACGGCGTCGACGAACCCCGGGGGTGCATCTGCGCGACATGGGGGTGAACCCAAACCGGCGCGTGCGCACCGGCTTGGGTTCACCCCCATTCCCGTCGAGCGGGAATGGGGATGGGAAACGACTTAGATCTTGCCGACCAGGTCCAGCGACGGGGTCAGGGTCTTTTCGCCTTCCTTCCACTTGGCCGGGCACACCTGGTTCGGGTTGGCGGCGGTGAACTGGGCAGCCTTCAGCTTGCGCAGGGTCTCGGAAACGTCACGGGCGATCTCGTTGGAGTGGATCTCCAGGGTCTTGATCACGCCTTCCGGGTTGATGATGAAGGTGCCGCGCAGGGCCAGGCCTTCTTCTTCAATGTGCACGCCGAAGGCGCGGGTCAGCTGGTGGGTCGGGTCGCCGACCAGCGGGAACTGGGCCTTGCCGACGGCCGGCGAGGTTTCGTGCCACACCTTGTGCGAGAAGTGGGTGTCGGTGGTGACGATGTACACCTCGGCACCGGCCTTCTGGAACTCGGCGTAATGGTCGGCGGCGTCTTCAATCTCGGTCGGGCAGTTGAAGGTGAACGCGGCCGGCATGAAGATCAGCACGGACCACTGGCCCTTCAGGGTGCTGTCGGAAACCTTGATGAACTCGCCGTTCTGGTAGGCGTTGGCTTCGAACGGCTTGATCTGCGTATTGATGAGCGACATTGATGTTCCTCTTGGTGAAGGGGGTGGGTGAAGCGACCAACACAGGTTAGCGGCTCCGTTCCCATAAGGACAATCCATTGATTGCATCTATACGATAGTCACAGACTATCAATATGGGCTGATCGTGCGATGAATGTCACACCCTGTTTCGCCCGAAAGCGTTGCAGCGCAATGACATTCGGGCTGAATGGGGGTAATCGGCGCAATAGCCGTTCCTTATTCCTGCGCGCGGTTGGCTGAACGGAATCGACTGGCAGACCCGCGCTCGCCGCGTATCGGCGATAGATCCGCTCAACCACATATTGGTTCATGCATTGCCGTAATCAATGCCGGGGCGCGGCCACGGCCGGTCTTCGGCCGTCCTGGGGTCCTGGCCCGGTGCACTACACTGCGCCCCCGCCCATTGCCCGACCTGCCCGATGACCGCCGCTCCCCGTGACCTGCGCCAGCTGCTTGCCGATGCCGCCACGGCCCTGCCCGGGGTGGAGGGCCGGCATGAAGCCGAGCTGTTGCTGTTGCATGTCCTGGGCAAGCCGCGCAGCTGGCTGTTCGCGCACGCCACCGACCCGGTCGAGGCGGGCGATGTGGCGGCGTTTCACGCGTTGCTGGCCCGGCGCGTGGCCGGCGAACCGGTGGCCTACCTGCTGGGCCATCGGGGGTTCTGGACGCTGGACCTGGCGGTGAGCCCGGCCACCCTGATCCCGCGGCCAGAAACCGAGCTGCTGGTGGAACTGGCGCTGGCGCGCCTGCCGGCCGGCACCGCGCTGGCCGTGGCCGACCTGGGCACCGGCAGCGGGGCGATCGCGCTGGCGCTGACCAGCGAGCGCCCGCAGGCCGACGTGACCGCCACCGATCTCAGCGCCGCCGCCTTGGACGTGGCGCGTGGCAATGCGGCGCGCAACGGGCTGGCGCGCGTTCGGTTCGTGCAGGGCGCCTGGTTCGCGCCGCTGCAGGGCATGCGCTTCGATCTGATTGCGAGCAACCCGCCGTACATAGCCAGCAACGACCCGCACCTGCAACAGGGCGACCTGCGCCACGAGCCGGCCACGGCGCTGGCCTCCGGCATCGACGGCCTGGACGACATCCGCCTGATCGTCGCCGGCGCCGGCGCGCACCTGCTGCCCGGTGGCTGGCTGCTGATCGAACACGGCTGGGACCAGGGCGCGGCGATCCGCGCGCTGTTTGAACACGCCGGTTTCGACCAGGTGCACACCGAGCGCGACCTGGAACAACGCGACCGGGTGACGCGCGGCTGTCTGCCGGGCGTGCGCTGACGCTGCCTGAAACATCGCGCGGGTAGAATGGCGGTCCACTTGAAAGGAAGCGCCATGACCACTGCCAGCCCCTCTGTTTCCCACGCGCAGCTGCAGTCCCACGCGTTCCTCGCCGACATGGTCGAGGATGCGTACTTCCCGCCGGCACTGGTGGCCCAGGGCCAGCAGATCCTGCTGCGCCTGTGCGAACGCATCGAACGCGAACGCCCGGCCGACGGTGCCGCGCTGATGGCGCTCACCCATGCCGCCACGCTGGAGTTCAATGTGCTCGGCGAAGCGTTCGAAGCGCAGGACAGCGAGCTGGAAACCGCTGCCCGCGAGAACATCGGCGCCGATTTCGAGCTGATCGCGCGCAGCTACGGATTCGATGTGGATGTTGATGATCTGACCAGCCCGCGCGAGTGGTGAACCCGCTCGTCCGCGCCTGTGCCCAACAACGGAGTTCTGTCATGCGTACGCTGTATCCCGCCATCACCCCTTACGACGTCGGCACGCTGAAGGTCGACGATCGCCACACGCTGTATTTCGAACAGTGCGGCAACCCCGACGGCAAGCCGGTGGTGATGCTGCACGGTGGCCCCGGTGGCGGCTGCAGTGAAAAAATGCGCCAGTTCCACGACCCGGCCAAGTACCGGATCATCCTGTTCGACCAGCGCGGTGCCGGGCGTTCCACCCCGCATGCCGACCTGGTGGACAACACCACCTGGGACCTGGTGGCCGACATCGAGAAACTGCGCGAGCACCTGAAGGTGGAGCGCTGGCAGGTGTTCGGCGGCAGCTGGGGGTCGACCCTGGCGCTGGCGTACGCGGAAACCCATCCGCAGCGCGTGACCGAACTGGTGCTGCGCGGCATCTTCATGCTGCGTCGCTGGGAGCTGGAATGGTTCTACCAGGAAGGCGCCAACCGCCTGTTCCCGGATGCATGGGAGCACTACCTCAAGCCGATCCCGGACGTGGAGCGCCACGACCTGATCTCGGCCTTCCACCGCCGCCTCACCAGCGATGACGAGGCTACCCGCCTGGCCGCCGCCAAGGCGTGGAGCGTTTGGGAAGGGGCCACCAGCTTCCTGCATGTGGACGCGGACTTCGTGGACAGCCACCAGGACGCGCAGTTCGCGCTGGCGTTTGCGCGCATCGAGAACCACTACTTCGTCAACGGTGGTTTCTTCGACGTGGAAGAGCAGCTGCTGCGCGACGTGCACCGCATCGCCGACATCCCCGGCGTGATCGTGCATGGCCGCTACGACGTGGTGTGCCCGTTGCAGAACGCGTGGGAACTGCACAAGGCCTGGCCGAAATCGACGCTGGAAATCAGCCCGGCGTCGGGCCATTCGGCGTTCGAAGCGGAAAACGTGGACGCCCTGGTGCGCGCCACGGATCGTTTCGCCGGTTGAATCGACGCGTGCCGACCAACGGTCGGCACCTACCAATGGCCGGCCAACAATGCGTCGGCCAATACCTTCATCTTCGGTGAGGCCTGCCGCGATGGCGGGTACACCAGCGACAACGCACGGCTGCGGCCTTCGAACGGCTGCAGCACGCGTTGCAGCCGCCCTGCGGCGAGCGCGTCGGCCACCGCGAAATCCATCACCTGCACGATGCCCACCCCGGCCAGCGCGCCTTCCACCAGCGGGTCGCCGCTGTCGAACACCATCCGCGCCGGTGGGGTGAATTCACGCAGGCGGTCGTCTTCGCGGAACTGCCAGTCCACCAGTCGCCCGCTGCGCAGGTTGCGCACCGCCAGGCAGGTGTGGTCGTGCAGGGCATCCACGCTGGCCGGTGCACCGTGCTGGGCCAGGTAGTCCGGCGAGGCCACGGTGACCCAATGCAACGGCCGCAGCGGCCGCGCCACCATCCGCACGTCGCTGATCGGCCCGGTGCGCAGGGCGGCATCGAAGCCTTCCTCGACCAGATCCACCAGCCGGTCGTTGAGCACCAGCTCGAACTGCAGCTGCGGGTGCGCTGCCATCAACTGCCCGGCCAGGGGCACCAGCACCTTGCGCCCGAACATCGACGGCGCGGTCAGCTTCAGCACGCCCGACGGCGTGCAGGGCCGGTCCCCGAGCCGGCGCTCGGCGTCGTCCAGCCCGGACAGCAGCGGGGCGCAGTGGTCCACGAACTGGCGACCGTCCGGGGTCAGGCTGACGTTGCGGGTGTTGCGGTGGAGCAGGCGCACGCCCAGGGTGCCTTCCAGCCGGCTGATCGCCCGCGACAACCCCGACTGGCTGATGCCGAGCTGGCCGGCGGCCACGGTGAAACTGCGGGCGTCGGCAACCTGCACCAGCATGCGCACGGCATTGAGATCCATGGCGGGCTCCGATTGATGCAAAAATGCATGACAGAAATCGAAGTATCCGGGTTTCTTTGTGTGGCGTCATCAATGAGACTGCCCGCCTTCCCCACGCACCGACCGGCATGACCCACTCCCCGCATTCCTTCCCGCCCCGGCTGGCGTTGACCCTGTTGGCCATGGCCCAGCTGATCATCGCGCTGGACGCCACCATCATCTTCGTCGCCTTGCATGAGATGGGCGTGCAGCTGCAGATCAACGCGCAGCAGCTGCAGTGGATCGTCAGCGGCTACACGGTGGCGTTCGGCGGCTGCCTGCTGCTGGGTGGGCGCGCGGCCGACCTGCTCGGTCGGCGCCGCATCTACCGGCTGGGCATGGGGCTGTTCGCGCTGGCCTCGCTGGTCGGTGGTTTCAGCACCAGCGCCTGGCTGCTGATCGGCGCGCGCGCGGTGCAGGGCATCGGTGCGGCGTTGCTGTTCCCGGCCACGCTGGCGCTGATCAACACGCTGTACGCCGAAGGCGCGCCGCGCAACCGCGCGCTGGCGATCTGGTCGATGGCCAGTGCGGGCGGGCTGGCGCTGGGCACGCTGCTGGGCGGCGTGCTCACCCAGAGCTTCGGCTGGTCCTCGGTGCTGCTGGTGATCGTGCCCTTCGCCAGTGCCTGCGCACTGCTGGGCGGCTGGTGGCTGCCGCGCGACCCCGCACCGCAGGTGGGGCGCTCGTTCGACCTGGCCGGCTGCTTCACCGTCACCCTGGGCGGCAGCCTGCTGGTCACCACCCTGGTGCAGGGCCCGGAGTGGGGCTGGCTGGCACCGCGCACGCTGGGGTGCCTGGTGGTGTCGGCGCTGCTGCTGGTCGCCTTCGTGCAGATCGAACAGCGCAGCCGCGACCCGCTGATGCAGTTCGCGCTGCTGCGCCTGCGCAGCCTGCGTGCGGCGATGCTGCTGACCTTGTTGTTCATGAGCAGCTTCGGCGTGCAGTACTACTTCCTGGCGCTGTATTTCCAGGACGGCTACGGCTGGAGCGCGCTGCAGGCCGGCCTGGCCTTCCTGCCGCCCACGCTGGTGTGCACCTTCGGCATCAAGATCACCGAACGCATGCTCATCCGGCGCTCGCCGCGGCAGGTGCTGGCGCTGGGCATGGCCGCCGGTGCGGTCGGCATCACCGCGGTGGCGATTGCGCTGCCGTTCGGGGCCACATACTGGGCACTGCTGCCGGGCATCGTGGTGCTGAGCATCGGCCAAGGCATGACCTGGACGGCGATGTGGATCGTGGCCGGGCAGGGTGTGCCGGCCGCGCAACAGGGCGTGGCCTCGGGCATGGCCGCCACCGCACAGCAGATCGGCGGCGCGCTGGGCCTGGCGGTGCTGGTGATGCTGGCCAACGCCGGCCGCGGCGCCGGTGCGGCCGGCACCAGCCCGGAAGCGCTGCAGGGCCTGGTCAACGCGCAGTACGGCGCGGCGGTGTTCGCGCTGCTCGGGGTGGGCGTGGCGCTGTGGTTGCGGCCGCAGCCACAGCCACAGCCACAGCCACAGCCGCAGCCGCAGCCGGATGACGCGGCGCTGCCGCTGTCGCGCGTCATCGATGGCAACATGGCGCCATGACTGACCTGTTGGATCTGCGCGGTTTGCTTGACCTGATCGTGGCCTGCAACGACGACGATGCCGTGTGGAAGACCTATGGCTGGGTCTGGGCCCAGGAGGGGGATGCCGCATCGGTCGGGTTCCATCCGCAGACCAGGCGCGGTGACGACGCCACCAACGACGGCGATGGCGAACCCGAGCCCCCGATCACCACTTCACCACGGCTGTGGCTCTATCTGGAGGCGATCACCGTTGCGAGCATTCTGGACGTGCAGAAGCTGTCCCGTCCCCTGTCCGGGCTGGACGACTATGCGCAGGCGCTGGATTACTACAGCCAGCACGACACGTTCCTCGACCACGGTGAGCCAGCACCGCGTGACCGCGAGGAAGCGGATCGGCAGGGGCTGTCGCCCGGGTTGTATGCCGCCTTCGACCTGACGTTGGAGACGGTTGAGCCGGCGCAGCGCAAAGCGGCGGCCAGCCTGGTGGCCGAGGTAAAGGCGCTATCGGTGGGCGAGGCGCTGGCGCAGGTGCGTGCACTGCCGCTGGCAGTGGCCCGCAACGTCGACCGCGCGGCAAGCGCCGAACTGCAGGCCCGCTTCGCGGCGATCGGACTGGCGCTGCAGGTCACCCGCTACCGTTCGTTCCCATGGCAACCCATCGGGTAGAGCCGACCGTTGGTCGGCTGCGGTACCACCACCGCGTTCAACCCAACCCCGGCGCCAACGTCTGCAACACCCGCGCCAACCGCCGTGCCCAGGCCTGCTGCCCGGCGGCGTCGGCAATCAGGTCCTGGCGGATCTCCAGTTCCACGTGCGCCAGCCCGCGCGCTTCGGCGTGCACCGGAATCGCGTAATCCGTGGCATCGCTGACCGCATAGGGCTGGTTGTCGCCCACCACCAGGTCACCTTCGGCCCGCAAGGCGTGCATCAACGCATGCGCAAAGCGCGCATCGCGCTGGTACAGCACGCCTGCATGCCACGGCCGCGCCACGCCCTGCATCGCTGGCGTGAAGCTGTGCATGGCAATCAGCACCGTGGGCAGGCCGGCCGCGGCGCGGGCATCCAGTTCGGTGGCAATGCGGCCGTGGTATGGCGCGAAGATGGCCTGCACGCGCGCGTCCTGTGCCGCTTCATCCAGCCCTTGGTTGCCCGGCACCACGGTGCCGTCGCTGAGCGGCGCGAACCGCCCCGGCGCACCCGCCGGGCGATTGCAGTCGATCACCAGCCGCGAATAGGTCTGGGTGATCGCCCAGGCGTCCAGCAGGCGCGCCAGTTCCACCGTGACCCCGGCAATGCCGATGTCCCAGCCGATGTGGCGGTCCAGTTCGGACGCGGGCAGACCCAGGCTGCCCAGTGCGGCCGGCACCTGCTGGCCCGCATGGTCGGCGATCAGCAGGTACGGCGAGCGTCCCTGCGCCTGATGCAGGGTGAACGGTGCCGGGTCGGACGGTCCCAGCAGCGCGCCCGACGCGATCGGCGGAGCGAACGAATCAGCCACGCGGGGTGCCGTCCAGATGGTGCTCGATCATCCACAGCCCGGCCCACAGCTTGGCGTCCAGCTCGTAGCCCTGGCCGATCTTCTCCACCAGCCACGCCGCCGCACGTGCGCGCGGCACTTCGTGCACGGTGATGTTCTCGCTGGCATCGCCGCCGCCATCGCCCACCTTGCGCAGGCCGGTGGCGCGCACGAAGGCGATCTTCTCGCTGCTGGCACCCGACGAGGTGGGGCCGATCATCAACACCTCGGCGTGGTCGGCGGTCCAGCCGGTTTCTTCTTCCAGCTCGCGCACCGCCGACATTTCGATCGACTCACCGGCATCGATATCGCCCACCAGCCCGGCCGGCATCTCGATGGTGTTGGCCTGCAGCGGCACCCGGAACTGCTCGACGAACAGCACGTTGTCCTCCGGGGTGACCGCGATGATGATCGCGGCCAGGCCACCGGCATGGGTGCGCTCGCTGTATTCCCACGTGCCGCGCACCACCATGCGCTGGTACTTGCCTTCGTAGACGACCTTCGGGGGTTGCGTGTTGGGGCTCATGCGAACTCGCTGGCAATGGAGGGGGAATCGGGCAGGCCGGCGGCGCTGAACAGCCGGCGCCGGGTCAACGGGCCAAACCGCAGCGCATCGCACAGGCCCTGCAGCATCTGCGGGTCGGCGCTGCCGCGGCGGAAATCGGCATCGGCGCAGTCCAGCGGCGCGTCCAGCGCGATGGTGGTCAGCTGCCGCCACAGCAGCGCGTGCTCGCGTTGTTCGCGCAGCCGCACCGCCATCTGCGCCGCGCCGCGCAGGCGCAGGAACGGCACTTCGTCCAGGCGTTCGTACAGCACGTCCATGCTGCCGAAGTGGGCCAGCAGCACCGCGGCCGACTTGGCGCCCACCCCGGTGACACCGGGAATGTTGTCCACCGCATCGCCGCACAGCGCCAGGTAATCGGCGATCTGGTGCGCATGCACGCCGTGGCGGGCCTTGACCCCGGCCATGCCCCAGCGCTGGTTGCGTGCGTAGTCCCACTGTTCGTCGTGTTCGTACAGCAGCTGCGACAGGTCCTTGTCAGCCGAGATGATCACCCCGCGCATGCCGGCGTCGCGGCGTGCGTGCAGGGCGCTGCCGATCAGGTCGTCGGCCTCGTACTCGTGGTGGGCCAGCACCGCCAGCCCCAGCGCCATGCACAGGGCCTTGCAGTGGGCGAACTGACGGCGCAGCGCGTCCGGGGCGGGATCGCGGTTGGCCTTGTAGGCGGCGTACAGCCGGTGCCGGAAGCAGCTGTCCAGGGCCTCGTCGAAGGCAATGGCGATATGCCGCGGGCGCTCGCGCTCGATCAGGTCCAGCAGGAAGCGGGCAAACCCGTGCACCGCGTTGGTCGGCCAGCCCTGTTGGTCCTGGAATTCATCGGGCATCGAATGCCACGCGCGGAACACGTACAGGCTGGCATCGACCAGGTACAGCGGTGGGCGCGGCGCGGGGGGCGCGACAGACAACTCGGCCATCTCAGCCCACCCAGTCCTGCAGCAGCGCGGCGGGGTCGGGGCGGTCGCGCTCGGGGGCCGCGGTCTTCGGGGTGCCGATATGGATGAACCCGGCGATGCGCTCGCCCTCGGCCAGGCCCAGGTGGGCATGGACGGCCGGGTCGAAGGCCATCCAGGCGGTCAGCCACTGCGCGCCGAAGCCCAGCGCCTGCGCGGCCTGCAGCAGGGCAAAGCAGACGCAGCCGGCGGTCATCAGCTGTTCCTGCTCGGGCACTTTGGGGTTGGGGCGCGGGCTGGCCACCACGGTGATGATCACCGGCGCATGCGAGAACCGCTGGCGGTCCTTGTCCAGCTGGGCCTGCGCCACCTGCGGGTCACGCTGCTGGCTGCGCTCGGCCAGGAACGCGCCCAGACTGTGACGTGCATCGCCGGCGATGCGCAGGAAGCGGTACGGCACCAGCTTGCCGTGGTCAGGCACGCGCACCGCCGATGCCAGCATCCGCAGCAGGGTGTCCGGGTCCGGGCCGGGCTCGCCAAGCTGCTTGGCGGGCACCGAGCGGCGGGCGTCCAGGGCTTGCAGCGCAGGGGATTCGGACATGTTCACTCGATCAGTTTTCACGGTGCGCCCAGTATAGTCGCGGCAGTTTGTGACGCGCCCAGCGGCGATCTCCGATCGATTTGCGACAAAGCGTGATGAACATCACCTAATCAATGGCATTGCTTCACGTGGCTGTACTCGCTTCCCGCCGACGCTGGCCGTACGATACAAGGCCTGCCGGTACCCCGGTCGTGAGGTTCAAAGTGCGGACTGTTTCACTGTCCCTGACCGGTGGGGCGACCTACCATCCGGACGCGGGTGCCTGGGGGGCACCGGTATCTGTTGTTTCCATGCTGCATTCTGTGCCTGCGAAGGTGGGGAGCCTTTTCGCATGATCGCCACGCCCAATGCATTGGGGCAGCCGGGTCATCACCCGGCACTGTTGAAGCTTGCCCGCGAGGGAGCGCTGCCCGCGCTGACCGAGTCGTTCGCGACCGTGCTGGCCCGCTTTGACGACGTTCTGTTCGACCGTGCCGGCACCGCCGGCGCGTCGCAACTGCTGTTCCTGGATGGCATGCGTGAACTGCGCCGCCGTCGCGAGGACATCGTGGCCGGCTTCCGTACCCACCTGACGCAGGCCTGGGAGGCGCTGGAGC
Source organism: Stenotrophomonas rhizophila (assembly GCF_000661955.1). NCBI lineage: Bacteria > Pseudomonadati > Pseudomonadota > Gammaproteobacteria > Lysobacterales > Lysobacteraceae > Stenotrophomonas > Stenotrophomonas rhizophila. The sequence continues at coordinate 3,675,384 of NZ_CP007597.1, read as the reverse complement.
GCGGTCAGCCGCTGTCGGCCGAGGCCACCCTGGCCGGGCAGATCGAAGACGGTCTCAGCCTGGTGCCCGAGCATGTGCTGGAGTCGCGGCTGGCGGTGCGCAACTTCGCCACCGTGCTGCTGCGCGACTGGAAGCCGGTGCTGGCGCGGCTGGACCGCCGCCTGGGCTGGATCGCCGGCGGCCTGGAACTGAACGCCGACAGCAATCCGATCAGCCCCGAGCACATCGGCGTGGCCATCCATGAGGCCTTTGCCGATTGTGAACTGGCCCCGGAGGTGCGGCTGGTCCTGATCAAGTTGTGCGAGCGCGATCTGCACGCGCCCATCGGCAAGCGTTACGAAGCGCTGGACGAGCAGCTTGCTGCCGCCGGCGTGATGCCGCAGATGGCCGCGCCCCGGCGCCCGGCGCCCCGGCCGCCGAGCCCGCGGCACGAACTGGAGGCCCTGGTCGATGCGCTGGACCAGGACGGCCAGGTCGGCAATGACGATGCCGCCGCGCCAGCGTGGGCCCGGCGGTTTGCCGATCGCTGGGCCGAAAGCCGCGGACGGATGCAATCGGCCGGCGCCAGTCAGGCTGCCGCAGCCGAGGCGGGCGAGACCCTCAGTGGCAACCAGGGCATGCTGCTGGAAGCGCTGCACGAGCTGCTGCAGCAGACCCGGCACGTGCGCGAAGACGCAACCTCGGCGGCCAGCGTGGCCGTGGGTCAGCAGCGTCCGCTGAGCCAGCGCGAAATGATGTCGGTGCTGTCGCTGCTGCAGGCCACGCCGAGTGCCACCCTGCGCGCGGCCATCGGCGAAGACGGCGAATCGCTGGCCCAGCGTCTCAAGAGTGAAGTGCTGTCGGGCGCCACCCGGCTTGGCGTGGACCCGTCGCAGGCGCGGCTGGACCCGCAGGACGAAGATGCGATCGACCTGGTGGGCATGCTGTTTGACGTGATGCTCGATGAGCGCGACCTGGAAGGCCGCTCGCGCGAGCTGATCGGGCGGCTGGTGGTGCCCTTCGTCAAGGTCGCCATGCTCGACCGCCGCATGTTCGTGCAGAAGACCCATCCGGCGCGCAAGCTGCTCAACTCGCTGGCCGAGGCCTGCGAAGGCAACACCGGCGAGAGCCAGGCCGAGCGCGTGCTGATGGGCAAGGTCGAGGAAATCATCGAGCGCCTGGTGGCCGAGTTCAACGAGAACCTGGCGATCTTCCTGACCCTGGAAGAAGAATTCCGCGATTTCCTGGCCCAGCACCGGCGCCGTATCGAAATCGCCGAGCGCCGCGCGGCTGAAACCCAGCGCGGCCAGGAAAAGCTGGAGATGGCGCGTGGCCGCTCGGCCGCCGAGCTGGACCGGCGCATTGCCGATGTGACCCTGCCGCAGGCGATTGCCGAATTCCTGCGCCAGCCCTGGCAACACCACCTCACCCTGACCGTGCTGCGCGAAGGCGAAGACGGGGCGTCGGTGGGCGAGGCGCTGGCCTTGGCCGACGGCATCCTGGAAGAAGTGGCCGAGGCGCGCCGGCAGATCGTCGGCAAGCCATGGCTGCAGGCCTGGCACCCGGCATTGCGCAAGGTGTTTGCCAGCGTGGGCGTGCACGCCGATGCCGCCACGGGGGCGATCGACGCCCTGCATGACACGCTGCAGGCCATTGCCGAATCACGCCCGGAACTGGAGCGCGCGCTGCCCGAACTGCCCCAGGTGGCGCTGCCCACCCCGCCCGTGCAGGAAAGCGCGGCGGTGGAGCTGGGCGGCAAGGTCGACGTGACCGATTTCGACAACGCCGACGCCGACCGCTTCCGCGGCCTGGAGATTGGCAGCTGGCTGGATTTCGTCGACAAGGACGGCAAGGTGCAGGCCGGCAAGCTGTCCTGGGTGAGCCCGATTTCCCAGCGCCTGCTGTTCGTCAACCGCCGTGGCGTGCGCTTCTGCGTGGCCTCGCCGGAAGAACTGGCGGTGATGGTGCGGCTGGGCCGCCTGCGCGCGCACATCGACGATGGCGCCTTCGACAGCGCCATGCAGGGCGTGATCGACCGGCTGGACAACAAGAACGCCACCGTTCACTGAGGCAGCGCCGGGTTCTGCCCGGCCACGCCTGCCCCACCGCCGCATGGTTTCTACTCAAACCGAACCGGTAGGTTACGATCCCCCCACACTCTGCTGATCGTCGGGGACACGCATGGCTGTCGAGGTGTTGGTGGTATCCGAACGCGCGCCAGGGGAACGGCGCGTGGCGATGACGCCGGAAACGGCACGCAAGCTGGCCGCGCTGGGCGCGACCGTGTGGTTCGAACCCGGGGCCGGCCAAGCCGCCGGTTTTCCCGATCAGGCGTACGTCGACGTCGGCGCGCATCCGGCCGATGACACGCGGCTGGGCGCGGCCGACATCGTGCTGTGCGTGCAGCCACCGGACAATGCACGGTTGGGCCAGCTCAAACCCGGCGCCAGCCTGGTCGGCATGCTGCACCCGCAGGCCGACGCCGAACGCGCCGGCCTGATCCAGTCGCGCGGGCTGCAGGCCTTTCCGCTGGAGCGCCTGCCGCGTACCACCCGTGCGCAGTCGATGGATGTGCTGAGCTCGCAGGCCGGCATGGCCGGCTACAAGGCCACGTTGATTGCCGCGCAGCTGGCGCCGCGTTTCTTCCCGATGTTGACCACCGCCGCCGGCACCATCCGCCCGTCGCGGGTGCTGGTGGTGGGCGCCGGCGTGGCCGGCCTGCAGGCCATCGCCACCGCACGCCGGCTGGGCGCGCAGGTGGAAGGCTTCGATGTACGGCCGGAAACCCGCGAGCAGATCGAATCGCTGGGCGGCAAGTTCCTCGACCTGGGCGTCAGTGCCGTGGGCGAGGGCGGCTATGCGCGGCCGCTGACCGACGAAGAACGCGCCGAGCAGCAGCGCCGGCTGGGCGAGCACCTGCGCCTGGTGGACGTGGTGATCTGCACTGCGGCCGTGCCGGGCCGACCGGCGCCGAAGATCGTCAGTACCGCGATGGTGCAGGGCATGAAGCCGGGCAGCGTGATCGTGGACCTGGCCGCCGAAACCGGCGGCAACTGCGAGGCCACCCGCCCGGGTGAAACCATCGCGCTGGACGGGGTCACCGTGGACGGCCCGCTCGACCTGGCTAGCCGCGGCGCGGTGCACGCCAGCGAGATGTACGCGCGCAACCTGTACAACTTCGTGGCGCTGTTCCTCAAGGACGGGGCGATCGCCTTCGATTGGGACGACGAGCTGCTGGCGAAAACCCGCTGGGTGGCCGCCGCTTGATCCAGGCAGCCACCCATGGGGTGGCTCTACCCGGCGGGAAACCGTCTGCGCCCCGGGATGCCACGAGGGGTTGATGTTGTGCAGCCACCCATGGGGTGGCTCTACCTCGCGTCCGGTAGAGCCACCCCATGGGTGGCTGCACCACCCGGCAGCACCGCAACGCCGCCGCCCGGGACATCACCGCTTCGGTGGCGGCAGATCCTTCACCGGGTTGGCTTTCAACCATTCCTGGCGCTGCTCCGGGGTCATCTTCGACCAGCGCTCACGCAGCGCGTCGCGCTGGGCCGGGCTCAGCTCGCGCATCTGCGCGAACAGCGCGCGGGCCTGCTCGCGCTGCTCCGGGCTCATGTTCTCGAACCGATGGCGCCCGCGCCGGGCGAGCTCGCGCTGTTCCGGGGTCATGCCCTGCCAGCGCTGTCCGTGCTGCAGCATGCGCTCGCGCTGCGGCGGCGGGGCATCGTTCCAGCGGTCGCGCACGGGCGCGATCAGCGCCTCGCGCTGCTGCGGGGTCAGCCGATCCCACTCGGGCAGGGTAGGGGCCTGCGCCCCGCTGGCCGCGCTCGTCGACAGCAGCGCCAAGGCCAGGATCAGTCGCGGTGTCATGTTCACTCCATTGCCAGGTCGGTCGTGCCCAGCCACACGTACAGGTCGGGATTCTCGTCGAGCACATCGCTGCTGTCATCCACCGCCGATGCCACCGTGGGCGTGGGCGTGGCCGGGGTGCTGGGCGGGTTGGCGGTGAAACTGTAGCCCAACGCCAGCGCGGCCACCGCCGAGCAGGCGGTGGCCATCCACCAGCCATGCGCGCGGCTGCGGCGTGGCGCGGCCGCGTGGCGGGCACTGCGCAGTCGTGCCAGGGTGGCCGGCGACACCTGCTGCAGGGCCTGCGCGTGCAAGGCGTGCAGGGCGGCGTCATCGTGCAGGGGCGGGGTAACGGGGCGGCTCACAGGGCGATCTCCAGGTGCTGCTGCAGCGCCTGCCGGGCGCGCGAAAGATGGGTTTTGACCGCGCCCTCGCTACAGCCCATGGCGGCTGCAGTAGTGGCGCCGTCCAGTTGCTGCAGCACGCGCAGGGTGAAGGCCTCGCGCTGGCGGGCGGGGAGTTCGCGCAGTGCACGCACCAGCTGCGCGTACTGTTCGCGCTGCTCATGGGCCTGTGCCGGACCGGGGGCGTGGTCGGCCCAGTCGATGTCGTGCTCGCTGCCGGCCTCGTCGCTGCTGCGCCAGAAGCGCAGCCGAAAGCCGCGCCGGCGCTGCAGGTCGACCACCCGGCGGCGCAGGATGCTCCAGAACAACGGCGCCCAGTCGGCGGCCGGTTTGTCGCGGTAGGACAGCATCCGCAGCATGCTGTCCTGCACCGCGTCCAGCGCATCGTCGCGCTGGCGCAGACCGGCCTCGGCGAAGCGGAACGCGCGCGGCCCGATGCCGGCCAGGAACGCGTCCAGCGACACCGGCAGGGCGGGGTCGGCCTCGGTGGGCAGCGTTTGCAGGGTGGGGCTCACCAGCACAGGGTAGCGCTCGCGCAGGGGGGTACCTGTGACAACGCACCGGGGCGGCATCGGTTGACCGGCCTGCAGAACGGTTCAGCGCATGGTTATGATGGGGGGACGGGATCACCGCCTGGGAGACACACTGCAATGAGCGACGGGTTCGTGGCGTTGTACATCTTCATGCTGGCCGCGATCGCCGGCCACGTGATCATTTCACGGGTGCCGGTGATCCTGCATACCCCCCTGATGTCCGGGTCCAACTTCATCCACGGCATCGTGCTGATCGGCGCGATGGTGGTGCTGGGCCACGCGCAGACGCCGCTGGAGAAGATCATCGGCTTCATCGCGGTGGTGCTGGGCGCCGGCAATGCCGCCGGTGGCTACGTGGTCACCGAGCGCATGCTGGACATGTTCAAGCCCAGCGCCAAGCGCGACGCCGGGGAGAAGGCGCCTTGAACGTGAGCACCGCGCAACTGCTGCAGTGGCTGGTGCAGGTGAGCTACCTGGTGGCCGCCACCCTGTTCCTGCTGGGCCTGCAACGCATGGCCTCGCCGATGACCGCGCGCAGCGGCATCCGCTGGGCCGGGCTGGGCATGCTGATCGCCACCGTGGCGACCTTCTTCCTGCCCGAGCTGCACAACATTCCGCTGATTCTGGCGGCGGTGGCGATCGGCACCGGCGTGGCCTGGTGGTCGGCCAAGCGCGTGGCGATCACCGACATGCCGCAGATGGTGGCCCTCTACAACGGCATGGGCGGCGGTTCGGCCGCGGCGATCGGCGCGGTGGAACTGCTGCGCTTCTCGTTCCTGGCCAACCGCGATACCACCCATTGGAGCGAGCAGGCGCTGGCCGACCTGGCCGCGCGCCAGCCGTCGGCCACCGTGCTGGCGCTGGCGGTGATCGGTTCGGCAATCGGTGCGGTGTCGCTGTCCGGCTCGATCATCGCCTGGGCCAAGCTGGACGGCCGACTCGACCGGCGCGTCACCTTCCCCGGGCAGCAGGCGTTCAACCTGCTGGTCGCGCTGGCGATGGTGGTGCTGGGCGCATGGGCGGCCATCAGCCTGAGCCCGGTGGCCATCATCAGCTTCTTCGTGGTCGCACTCGCCCTGGGCGTGCTGATGACGCTGCCGATCGGTGGCGCCGACATGCCGGTGGTGATCTCGCTGTACAACGCGTTCACCGGCCTGGCCGTGGCATTCGAAGGGTATGTGCTGGGCAACGAGGCCCTGATCATCGCCGGCATGATGGTCGGCGCGGCCGGCATCCTGCTGACCCGCCTGATGGCCAAGGCGATGAACCGGCCGATCAGCGGGGTGCTGTTCTCCAACTTCGGCGGCGGTGGCGTGGCGCAGGAAATCAGCGGCGCGCAGAAGCCGATCGAGGCCAGCGACGTGGCCGCCATGCTCGCTTTCGCCGAGCGCGTGGTGATCGTGCCCGGCTACGGCATGGCCGTGGCCCAGGCGCAGCACAAGGTATGGGAACTGGCCCAGCGCCTGATCGACCGCGGCATCAAGGTGAAGTTCGCCATCCACCCGGTTGCCGGGCGCATGCCGGGCCACATGAACGTGCTGCTGGCCGAAGCGGGCGTGCCTTACGACCTGATCGCCGACATGGACGACATCAACCCCGAGTTCCCCAACACCGACGTGGTGCTGGTGATCGGCGCCAACGACGTGGTCAACCCGGTGGCGCGCACCGACCCGGCCAGCCCGATCTACGGCATGCCGATCCTGGACGTGGTCAACGCGCGCAACGTGGTGGTGATCAAGCGCGGCAAGGGCACCGGCTTTGCCGGCATCGAGAATGCCCTGTTCTACGCCGACAACGCCCGCATGCTGTACGGCGATGGCGCCGGTGCGGCCAGCGCGCTGGTCAGCGAATTGAAAGCCCTCGACGGCGGACATTAAACAGAGAGGTAGTGCCGGCCGCTGGCCGGCTCCCCACGATGCGTGAATACCAACGCGTTTCCGTCCGGGGGTCATGAAGAGCCGGCCAGCGGCCGGCACTACCGACGGCGTGCAGGGCGGCTACTTCGCCACCCACCACCCGATCACCAGCGCCACGCCCAGCCACAGCCATTCCACCGCGCCGTTGGCCAGGCCGAGCAGCGTCCAGGCCATGAATGGGCCCATGCGCAACGCTGAATCCCACGGATTGAGGCCCATCGAGCCGCCCAGGTAGGCCGAGGCGATGCCCCAGTTGGCCGCCAGCGCAACCAGCAGGGTCGCCAGCAGGGTCACCACCACCCGGGCCGGCCCGGCGCGGAAGGTGCCCAGGCGCAGCATGAAGGCGATATCCAGCGCCGCCAGCACCGCCATCCAGCCGGCCTGGCGGCCGCTGAGCAGGGCAATGAACAACCAGGCCAACGTGGCCGTGACGACACCAAGCAGCAACATCGGGGGCCAGAGCCAATGGCGGCTCCGGACAGGCACGGACGTGGGCGACATGCAATCTTCCTGTGAGTGCCCACAGGATACCGGCTTGCGGGGTGACCGGCGCGTGGGCGGCCGCTGGGCTAAAATGGTCGCCTTGCGGGAATTGGCCGCGACCCCCATATCGATCCACATGTATTCCCGTAGCAGTGAACCTGTCCACTTCGAACGCGACTGCGAGGCCGTCATGGTCCCGCAGGGCGAAACGGTCACGCTGCCCGCTGGCAGCTATGGCTACATCACCCAGGCCCTGGGTGGCAGCTATACCGTCTTCGTCGAAGGCAATCTGTTCCGCATCGCCGGCAAGGACGGCGACGCCATCGGCAAGGAACCGCCGCCGGCGCTGGAGCTGCCTGAAAACGCCTCCGATGACGAAGTCGAAAAACTGGTGTGGCAGCAGCTGCGCACCTGCTTCGATCCTGAAATCCCGTTCAACATCGTGGACCTCGGCCTGGTGTACGAGGTCGACCTCAAGCACCTGGACGATGGCCGGCGCGAGATCGACGTCACCATGACCCTGACCGCGCCCGGCTGCGGCATGGGCGATATCCTGGTCGATGACGTGCGCAGCAAGCTGGAGATGATTCCGACGGTGGCCCAGGCCGACGTCGAGCTGGTGTTCGACCCGCCGTGGGGCCGCCACATGATGTCCGAGGCCGCCCGGCTCGAAACCGGCATGTTGTAACCGCCCACCGCCAGCAGGCGTCGCGGCGTTCCCCGTAACCAGAACAGGAAATATCCGGTGTCCCAGTCTTCCGTGAGCTTCAACACCACCCGTTCCGCCACCCCGCGCAGCAGCGAGGAGCGCGAGCGCATCCTGGCCGCCCCCGGTTTTGGTCTGCATTTCACCGACCACATGGTGGAAGTGCGGTGGGACAAGGACACCGGCTGGCACAACGCGAACGTACGTCCGTACGGCCCGCTGCAGCTGGACCCGGCCGCGGCGGTGCTGCATTACGGCCAGGAAATCTTCGAAGGCATCAAGGCGTACCGCCACGCCGACGGCTCGATCTGGACCTTCCGCCCGGACGCCAACGGCCGCCGCCTGCAGCGCTCGGCGCAGCGCCTGGCGCTGCCGGAACTGCCGGTGGACATCTTCGTCGAATCGCTCAAGCAGCTGATCGCCGTGGATGCCAGCTGGGTGCCGTCGGCCGACGAATCCAGCCTGTACTTCCGTCCGTTCATGATCGGCGATGAAGCCTTCCTCGGCGTGCGCGGCGCGCACAAGGCCGGCTACTACGTGATCGCCAGCCCGGCTGGCCCGTACTTCGCCAAGGGCGTGGCCCCGGTGTCGATCTGGCTGTCCACCGAGTACGCACGTGCAGCCAAGGGCGGCACCGGTGCGGCCAAGTGCGGTGGCAACTACGCCGCCTCGCTGCTGCCGCAGCAGAAGGCGCAGGCCCAGGGCTGCTCGCAGGTGCTGTTCCTGGACCCGGTCGAGGGCAAGTACCTGGAAGAACTTGGCGGCATGAACGTGTTCCTGGTCTACAAGGACGGCACCCTGGTGACCCCGGCGCTGTCGGGCAGCATCCTGGAAGGCATCACCCGCGAGAGCATCCTGCAGCTGGCCCGCGACCGTGGCATGAAGGTCGAAGAGCGCAAGGTCACCATCGACGAGTGGAAGCAGGGCGTGACCTCCGGCGAGATCGCCGAGGTGTTCGCCTGCGGAACCGCTGCGGTGGTCACCCCGATCGGCCAGCTCAAGGGCGAGGGCTTCTCGGTCGGCGACATCAACGCGCCGGCCGGTGAAGTGACCATGTCGCTGCGCAAGGAGCTGACCGACATCCAGTACGGCCGCCTGCCGGACCGCCACGGTTGGCTGGTGCGTCTGGACGCGTAAGCGCCCAGCACCCGGATGACTCCTGAAAAACCCGCCTGGCAACAGGCGGGTTTTTTCATGGGCGTCGTACTGGTGGCCGCACGCGGAGGCGCATTGTCCAGCGGTGGCAGCGCCGCGCAGGCCCCGTTGCGCAAGGCTTGTCCGCCGTTTTCCGATGCAGACAGCCGAAACAGACATTCGATGGCGCGATGTGACCGGTCGGAAGGCGCCAAGTTCCTTCACTTTCACAAACCTTCGACACGGAAAGTCTCAGATCCGACATTTCATGTCGCTGAAGTGCGGCTGAAACATTGTTGAACCCGCAGCGACCCACTAGGTTCGCGATGGGCGGTTTGATTTCAGGGGAACCGATCCAGCAACCGGTCTCGATCCGCGCCATCGCGTTCAACAGCCCCCGGGTCGGGACTGGAAATTCAGCCGCGTTCGCGGCATCCACAGTCTGAAAGGGAAATCCGATGTCTCATGATTCGCAACCCCGTTTGCGTCAGCGTGCATTGGTTGTACTCGGCGCGTCCGTCCTGTCCACCCTGCTGCTGGCCGCCCCGGCATTCGCCGGCGATGTGCAGCTGAGCGGCTTGTCGTCGGCACCGACGCACCAGCGTTTCATCGTCAAATACAAGGATGGCGCCAACCTGGTCGCCACCCCGACCGCACTGGCCAGCTCGTTGAAGGCGGCGGCCTCGGCCGTACCGGCTGCGCAGGGTCGCGCGCTGGGCCTGCAGAAGCTGCGCCAGCTGGCCATTGGGCCGACCGTGGTCAAGGCCGACCGTCCGCTGGATGCGGCCGAGTCGGAACTGCTGATGCGCCGCCTGGCGGCCGACCCGAACGTGGAATACGTCGAAGTCGATCAGCTGATGCACGCCACTCTGGTGCCCAACGACGCGCGCCTGTCCGAACAGTGGGGCTTCGGCACCAGCAACGCCTCGATCAACGTGCGCCCGGCATGGGACAAGGCGACCGGTACCGGCGTGGTGGTGGCGGTGATCGACACCGGCATCACCAATCATCCGGACCTCAACGCCAACATCCTGCCCGGCTATGACTTCATCAGCGACGCGGCGATGGCGCGCGATGGTGGCGGCCGTGACAACAACGCGAACGATGAAGGCGACTGGTACGCCGCCAACGAGTGCGGCTCGGGCATTCCGGCCTCGAACTCGAGCTGGCACGGTACCCACGTGGCCGGCACCATCGCGGCGGTGACCAACAACAGCACCGGCGTGGCCGGTACGGCATTCAACGCGAAGGTTGTGCCGGTGCGTGTGCTCGGCAAGTGCGGCGGTTACACCTCCGACATCGCCGATGCGATCGTGTGGGCCTCCGGCGGCACGGTCAGTGGCGTGCCGGCCAATGCCAACCCGGCCGAAGTGATCAACATGTCGCTGGGCGGCGGTGGCACCTGCTCGACCACCTACCAGAACGCGATCAACGGCGCGGTGTCGCGCGGCACCACGGTGGTGGTGGCGGCGGGCAACAGCAACACCAACGTGTCTTCGTCGGTGCCGGCCAACTGCGCGAACGTGATCGCGGTGGCGGCCACGACGTCGGCCGGTGCGCGCGCGAGCTTCTCCAACTACGGCGCGGGCATCGATGTTTCGGCCCCGGGCCAGGCGATCCTGTCCACGCTCAACAGCGGCACGACGGTGCCGGGTACGGCGTCCTACGCGTCCTACAACGGGACGTCGATGGCGGCGCCGCACGTGGCCGGCGTGGTGGCGCTGGTGCAGTCGGTGGCACCGACGGCGTTGACGCCGGCGGCGATCGAGACGTTGCTGAAGAACACGGCACGGGCATTGCCGGGCGCATGCAGCGGCGGGTGCGGCGCGGGCATCGTGGACGCCGATGCGGCGGTCACGGCGGCGCTGGGCGGGACCAATCCGAACCCGGGCACGGGGACGGTGCTGCAGAACAATGTGCCGGTGAGCGGCCTGGGCGCGGCCAGTGGGGCGTCGCTGTCCTACACGGTGGTGGTGCCGTCGGGCCGTTCGCAGCTGAAGGTGAGCATCGCCGGTGGCAGTGGTGATGCGGATCTGTATGTGCGTTCGGGCAGCGCGCCGACCGACACGGTGTACAACTGCCGTCCGTATCTGAGCGGCAACAACGAGACCTGCACGATCACTTCACCGGCGGCCGGTACCTGGCACGTGCGGGTGAAGGGCTATTCGACCTTCTCCGGGGTCACCCTGACCGCGCAGTACTGAGCCCAGATCCCTCTCCAATGGGCACGCCCCGGCTTCGGTCGGGGCGTTTTTTTTGGGGGGGGATTTTTTTTAGAAGCTGAAAGCCGAAGCTTGAGCTTGAGCCGAAGCAGGATCAACGGCCGCGCGTTTGTGCCTGCGTTGGCTGGGCCGGGTACGGGTGGGTTGGCGGGACACGCCGCAAGTACGTCCGTGTAGCAACTGTGTTGCTGGAGGAGGCTTCGGCCCCTCCAGCAGACGGGCACGGTAGTGCCGGCCGCTGGCCGGCAGCCGTTGGAGATGTGCCCGGGCGCGCTTCAGGCGGGGATCGGTCCGCTTTGAGCGTCGCGCACGCGGGCGTTGAGGATCACCAGCATCTTTCGCATTACCGCCACGATGGCTACTTTGGCCTCCTTGCCGCGGGCCCGTAGCGACCGGTAAAAGTCCCGTATGCGCGGTTCGTGCTGCAGGGCTGACATGCCGGCCATGTAAAGCACCTGACGGATCTCGGCTCGACCGCCGTGGATGCTTCGTTTTCCACGCATCGTCCCGCTGTCGTGGGACATCGGCGCCACGCCCACCAGGCTGGCGATGGCCTTTCCACTGATATGGCCCAGCTCAGGCAGGTAGCTGGCCAGCACCGCCTGTACCACCGGCCCCACGCCCTTCATCGACTTCAGAACCGTGAGCTGGGGCTGTTGAGCGAGCTGCTCGGCAATCTGCTTTCCCAGGCGTTTGACCAGTGTCTTCAGGTGGGTGATGTTGGCCTGCAAAAGCCGGCGCAGTTCACGATCACCCACCATTTCCTGCTGCTGTCGCGCGACGGCCAAGGCCTGGATCATCTGTCGACGTGCCCGCACAAACTCCCGCAGTTTCTGCTGCCAAGGCTCCAACGGCTGATAGGCCGGCAGCTTCACCAGCGTGGCCATCTGTGCTAATGCATAGGCATCCAAGCGGTCGGTCTTGGCCCTCTGGCCCAGCCCCTGAGCAAGCTTCCGCGCCCGCAAGGCATTGGCCCGAACCACCGGATGACCGGCCTTGTGCAGAAAATCCAGCACAGGCTGTTCGTAGCCACCGGTGGCCTCCAGCACGATCTGGTTACTCGGGCGCTGCCTCAGCCAGAGGTCCAATTCAGTGAAACCGGAGGGGTCATTGCTGACCTGCAGGGTTTGGCCGTCGGAGGTTCCAACATCCAGCCGGCGCTTGCTTACATCAATCCCGATCCCGTTCATCGCCCGACTCCGTATAGTCTGGAAGGGTCGAGAGCTCCCCCGCTTGCCCAGTCTTATCGCTTCGAGTGACAGCTCCAGCAACTGTTCGGGCGGATCAAGGGAGATTCCGGCGTGGGCGCCAAGCTACACGGCGATCGTCGAGATCCAGGCTCACACGGCGGCCCACGCCGGCTCTCGACACCTAAACTGCCAGATTCCGGTCAGATAAGGCTCGTGAGCGCCATCCATGGCGCCCAACGGTCCCGCCAACCCACCCGTACCCAGCCTTTGACAGTGTGCTGGTACGCAACGAAGAAGCGGCATCTTAGAGCGCAGACGTGTTGCTCTGCTCTGTGCTGCTTTGGCCTTGCCCAGGCCACCGACTGACTATCTGGGGTGGGGGTGTGTGAGTTCGCGGGACCGTTGGGCGCCATGGGTCCGGCGCATGCGCCGGACGGGTTGGGCAGGACGCCCAACCCCGGTCTTGCCGTTTGTGCAGGACTGCACAAACGAGCAAGGCGCTCACGAGCCTCCAAGGATGGATTTACGGCGTGTCCCGCGGACTCACACACCCCCACCCAGCCAGGTGCGGCTGGGAATGCAGCTTTTAGAGGCGCAAGCCGATCAGGCTTTTTCTCAGGCTTCTTCGAACCGGTTCGCTGCGACGTTCTTTCGCACGTGCTCCGGGTTCCAGATGCGGCCGTTCATGGCGATGTACACGCCGCTGGCCAGCGACTGCACTGCGCCGATCGCGCAGCCGATGTTGAACTCTGCGTCTGAACCACGGAAGCGGGCCGGGCTCAGTGCGCCGGTCATCACGATCGTCTTGTCGGCGATGCTCCGCAGCACCTGGCCGGTCTGCACCATCGAATCGGTGCCGTGCGTCACCAGCACGTGGCGGGTCGGCTGCGCGGCGATGGTCGCGCGGATCAGCTCGCGGTCCTCATCGGTGATGTGCAGCGAATCCTTGCGCAGGATCGGAATCACATTGAAACGGAACGTCACGCCCAGCTCGCGCAGGATCATCCCGATCTGCGGATCGCCGATCTGGTAGTCCGACTTGTCGTCGAAGTAGATCTTGTCGATCGTGCCACCGGTGGTGATGATCAGTAGTTCGTCCATTGCAGGCTTCCTGGATAGCGGTCAGAACCGTGCGGGCAGCCCGCGCCGGGATGCAGATGATACGACCGCCAGCGCTGCGCCGCAGCCGCAGGCCGCCAACCGGTCAGCGCTTGCCGAAGCGGCGCCGCAGCCCCGGGCCGCTGCCCACCCCGATCACCGCCAGTGCCAGCAGCAGCTCGGCCCACGCCCAGCCGGCCGTTTCCGGGTGGCTCCAGGCGCTCATCACCCCGTGGCTGAACCAGAACAGCGCCAGCACCCCCGCCCAGAAGGTCGCCTTCCCGCGCCGCAACCATACCCCCAGCGCCAGCAGCAGCGGCGGCAGGGTGAACACCAGTTGCGTGGCCAGCCAGTGCCGGTCCTGCGCGAACCACAGCGCGTACACCGCCGCCAACGCCACCAGCAGCAGCGCCAGGATGGCGTCCTGCGCGCGGCCGTTCATGCCAGCCGCCGCGCGATGTCGGCCACGCGCCGGCCCAGCGCACGCGCCAGGATCGCCTCATCTTCGCTCGGTACCGGGTTGTCGTCGGCCCCTGCAACGTGGCTGGCGCCGTACGGCGTGCCGCCGGTGGTGGTGTGGCTCAGCGCCGGCTCGGTGAACGGAATGCCGACGATCAGGCAGCCGTGGTGCAGCAGCGGCACCTGCATCGACAGCAGGGTCGATTCCTGGCCACCGTGCAACGACGCCGTCGAGGTGAACACCGCGGCCGGCTTGCCGACCAGCGTGCCATTGACCCATTCGGCGCCCAGCCCATCCAGGAAATGCTTCACCGGCGCGGCCATGTTGCCGAAACGGGTCGGGCTGCCCAGGATCAGGCCGTCGCACTCGGCCAGATCGCCGATGTCCACGTAGGGCGCGCCATCCTCGGGCACCGGCGGGCGGGCAGTCTGCGTCACCGCCGCCACCGGCGGCACCGTGCGCAGCCGCGCGCTCATGCCCGGCACCTCGCCGATGCCCCGTGCGATCTGGCGGGCCAGCCGGGCCACCGAACCACCGCGGCTGTAGTAGAGCACCAGTATTTCCGCCATCGCGCGTCATCTCATCCGGACCAGCGGCCAGTATGGCGATGCGATGCAGTCCCGCACACCCCTCTTCGGGTACCCTTGCGCCGATGGAACCCCTCGACACCGTGAACCTCTGGATGGAGCGCGTGCGCGATCGCAAGCGTGCCGCCAGCTTCGGCCGCTTCCTCTGGCGGCGCTTCCTGGACGACCGCCTGTTCCAGGCCGCGGCCTCGCTGGCCTACACCACCGTGTTCGCGCTGGTGCCGCTGGCCATCGTGGTATTCGGCGTGCTGTCGGCGTTCCCGGTGTTCGACCGCTGGAGCGACCAGCTCAGCGACTACGTGTTCTCCAACTTCGTGCCCAACGCCGCGCGCGCTGCCGAAGGCTACCTGCGCCAGTTCTCGGCCAGCGCCGGCCAGCTCACCGCCGCCGGTTTCATCGCGCTGGTGGTGTCGCTGCTGATCACCCTCAACAGCGTGGAAGAAACCTTCAACCAGATCTGGCGCGTGGGCTCCACCCGGCCCAAGCTGACCCGCTTCCTGGTCTATTGGACCGTGCTGACCCTCGGCGCGATGCTGGCCGCCGCCTCGCTGGCGGTATCGGCGCGGGTGTTCGCGCTGCCCCTGTTCGGCACCAGCGAAGGCCGCTGGCTGGCCAATTTCTCGCTGACCGTGGCGCCGATCCTGATCGAGTTCGTCTGCATCACGCTGGTGTACCGGGTGGTGCCGCACCACACGGTGAAGTGGCGGCATGCCATTCCCGGCGCGATCCTGGCGGCGGTGATGCTGGAACTGGTGAAGTGGGGCATGGGCGCCTACCTGGGCAGTTTCCAGTCCTACCAGAAGCTCTATGGCACCGTCGCGTTCGTGCCGATCCTGCTGCTGTGGATCTACCTGTGCTGGGTGTCGGTGCTGCTGGGGGCCTCGCTGGCGTCCTCGATCGCCGCCTTCCGCTACCAGCCGGCCGAGCTGCGCCTGCCCACCGGCTACGAGATCTATGGCCTGCTGCGCCTGATCGGGCGGTTCCAGCAGGCCCGTGCCGAAGGCCACAGCCTGGACGATGACGAGATCCTGCGGCTGGAGCCCATGCTCACCGATTCGCTGCTGCAGACCATGTTGTGCGACCTGGAGGCCATCCGCGTGGTACGGCGCGACGAGCGCGGCGAATGGCTGCTGGCGCGCGACCTGGACAAGCTCACCCTGTCTGACCTGTACGAGACCACGCAGATGCGCATTCCGGTACGCGAAGCCTACCTGCCGTACCGCGACGACAGTCTGGGCCAGGCCTCCGTACTGGCGCTGGATGCCTTGCGGCTGCCGCTGCGCGAACTGCTCAAGCGCCGCGTCAGCGATATCTATTCGACCCCCGGAGATACACCATGACCGCCAAGCCCCTGCTGCTGGCCGTGGGCCTGCTGGCCCTGGCCGCCTGCAACAAGCCCGCGCAACCGGATGCCACCGCGCCCGCCCCCGCCGCGCCTCCTGCCGCCGTCGCAGAGCCGGCCACGCCGGCGGCCGGTGAGGTCGCGCCGACCGATCGCAAGACCGTCGAACGACCCACCCTGACGTTGCCGGCCCTGGATGGCAGCACCTACGACCTGGCCGCACATCGCGGCAAGTGGGTGGTGGTCAATTTCTGGGCCACCTGGTGCGCGCCATGCCGCAAGGAGATGCCGGAGCTGTCGGCGCTGCACGCGATGCGCACGGAGATCGAGGTGGTCGGCCTGGCGTACGAGGACATCGAGCCGGCCGAGATGAAGGCGTTTCTTGAAAAGCGCCCGGTGACCTATCCCATCGTCATCGTGGACACCTACAACCCGCCCGAGGATTTCGCCATCCCGCGCGGCCTGCCGTTGACCTACCTGATCGCGCCCGACGGCAAGGTCGCCAAGGAGTTCCTCGGCCCGGTCACCGCGCACGACATCGAAGCGCGCATCAAGGAAGGGTGAGCCGTAGCGCCGGGCTCTGCCGCGCCGCGGGGTACGTACGCGCCATGACGTTGAACGCATCGCCATGCGCCCATGACGTGCCGCACCACGCGCGTAGAGCCGGGCTCTGCCCGGCTGCTTCCCAAGACGGTACACGTGCAGCAGGTGTCCGCGGCGCTCCTGTGAAGCTGCCGGGCAGAGCCCGGCACTACGTTTCGTCGCCATGCGGCAGGTCCCGGATGCATGGCGATGCGTTGATCTCACGACGCCTGGTCACCCCGCGGCGCGGCAGAGCCCGGCTCTACGTGGGGGCGCGGCGTTACGGGATCTCGAACCCCTCGATCGGCGGCAGCACCCCGAACTGCTCCTTGTGCAGCTTGCCCTTCAACGGCGGCAGCGCCAGTTCCGGTTCGTCCACGCGGGTATCGGGCAGGCGGTCGAGCAGGTTGCGGATCAGCGCCAGCCGGCCGCGCTTCTGGTCGTTGAAGTCCACCAGCGTCCACGGCGCCTCGTCACGGTGGGTCGCGCGCAGCATCGCTTCGCGCGCGTCGGTGTAGGCGCTGTACTTGCTGCGTGACTCCAGGTCCACCGGCGACAGCTTCCAGCCCTTGAGCGGGTCAATGTGGCGCTCGGCAAACCGCTTTTCCTGCTGCGCCTGGTCCACGCCCAACCAGTACTTGAACAGCAGGATGCCATCGTCCACCAGCAGCTTCTCGACCACCGGCGCCTGGGCCAGGAACGCCTTGTACTCCGGCTCGCTGCAGTAGCCCATCACGTGCTCGACCCCGGCGCGGTTGTACCAGCTGCGGTCCATCAGCACGATTTCGCCGCCGGCCGGCAGGTGCGCGATGTAGCGCTGGAAATACCACTGGGTGCTTTCGCGGTCGGTCGGCTTGGGCAGCGCCACCACCTTGCATTGGCGCGGATTGAGGTGCTCGGCGATGGCCTGGATCGCACCGCCCTTGCCGGCAGTATCGCGGCCTTCGAACAGCACCAGTACGCGTTGCCCGGTGTGCTGCACCCAGCGCGCCATCGCGATCAGCTCCAGCTGCATGGGTTCCAGCAGGGCCTCGTATTCCTTGCGCTTGAGCTTGCCCATCCACGTGCCTCGGTCATCGTTGGGAACCCCGAGCCTAGCGCAGCGAAAGTTCAGCCGTTGTCGGCGTCGTCGGGTAGCGCACGCGGCCGGTGCACGAGGAGGTCGCCCGGCAGCAGGACCACAGGTTCGCCGGCCCTCTGCAGCAGGCGGTCTGCCACCGGCTCACCCTCATCGTTGCATTCGACGACGGCAAACGACCCGAACGCGTCGGCCGGCCAGGGAAGCGCCGTGGCCACGGCACGACCATCGATCGCGTGCTGTGCGCACCACTGCAGGCGGGCGATGGCCAGGTCGAGCTCGCACTTCCACGCCAACGCGGCAGGGTCGCCGGCGGTGTCGCGCAGCGCCGCGATCGCCTGTGCGCGCTGCTCTTCCAGCAGCGCGAGCACGCGTGGCGATCCCGCGCCGGATGTCACGCTGCGCCCTGCCAACCGCGTTCGCGCGCCAGGTCTTCCACCACCGTGCTGAAGTCACGGGCGAACCCGGCCATGTCGAACAGGCCGCTGTCGCCGCGGCGCAGCGCCAGTTCCGCGCGCAGCGCCTGCAGCGCCGGGGCGTCGTTGCCCAACGCGATGGCGGTGGCTACGAAGGCGCGGTCGTCGGCCACGTTCATGTGTGCCAGCCCCAGGTGATGGTTGAGGCTGCCCGCCACGCGCGAGGCAAACGTCGCCCCGGGGCAGGTCAGCACCGGGCAGCCGGCCCACAGGGCATCGGACGCGGTGGTGTGTGCGTTGTAGGGGTGGGTGTCCAGGAACAGATCGGCGTGCTGGTAGCGCGCCAGATAGTCCGGGTGCGGCAGCTTGTGCATGAACACCAGCCGTGCCGGATCCAGCTGCGCCTGGCGCGCCGCGCTGCGCAGTCGCGCATCGGCGTTGCCCGGGCCGGACAGCAGCCACAGCACGCTGCCGGGCACGCCGTGCAGCACCGCGAACAGGCGCTGCACGCTGCGCGGGTTGAGTTTGTAGCTGTTGTTGAAGCAGCACAGCACCACGCCCTGTGCCGGCAGCCCGCACGCTTCGCGCGACGGCGGCGCGGCGAGCACGCGGGTGTTGTCCGACGGTTGGAACGCCCGCGGCAGGTACCGCACCTGTTCACTGAACCCGGTCGCCAGCGGCGCGGGCAGCACGAAGGCATCGGCCAGCACATGGTCGATCCAGTCCGCGCCGGAGGTACCCGGATAGGCCAGCCAGTTCACCTGGACCGGGGCAGGGCGCATCGCCAGCACCTGCGGGGTACCGCCGCCGCCCCAGCCACGCAGATCGAACAGCACGTCGATGGCGGTGTCACGGATGCGCGCGGCGATCTGCTGGTGCGACTGTGCGCCCACCTCGTGCACCTGCGTGGCGGCCGCCTGCAGGCGTGCCCGGATGGCGCTGCCATCGTTGCCGGTCAGCGCGAACAGGTACAGGTCCAGGCGGCCGGCGGCGGCCAGCTGTTCCAGCAGTGCCACGATCAGCAGCCCGGTGGGATGCGCGCCAAAGCCGTTGGACAGAAAGCCCACGCGCAGACGGCCCTGGCTGCGCACCGCGGTCGCCGGCAACGGCGTCACGCTGGCGCGGATGGCCGCCGCGCGCTGCCGCGCGCAGGCCAGTTGTTCGGCGGCGCTGCCGTCTTCACTCAGGAATGCGAACGGCTCAACCGCAGCCTGGCCCTGCGTGACGGCCTGGCGCACCTGCGCCGACAGGCGCTCGATGTTGCGCCAGTCGCACAGCCGACGCTGCCAGTTGAGCAGCTGGGCGGTGATGTAGGGCTCGCCTGGCAGCAGCGTGTGCGCATGCCGGTAGGCGTCGGCGGCGGCCTCCGGCTGGCCGGCATCCTCCAGCGCGTGGCCGAGCCACAGGGCGATTCCGGGGTGTTGGGGTGCGCTGTCGGACGCCTGGCGCAGCAACGCTGCCGCCTCGGCGTGGCGCGCCTGCATCCAGCGTGCACGGCCCAGCCGGGCCAGCGCTTCGGGGTGGTGGTCGCGCAACTGCAGGGCACGCGTGGCGGCGTGCACGCCGGCCGCTACATCGCCGGCCTCCAGTTCGGCATCGGCCAGCATGACCCAGGCGATGAAATCGGCCGGCTGGCGTTGCACCGCCAGGCGCAGCTGCTGCCGGTCCGCATCCATCCTCAGGTGCCCGCCGCCAGCTGCGCCAGTTCGTCGGCCTGGTGCTCGTGGATCAGCCGTTCCACCAGCGTGTCCAGCTCGCCGGCGATGATGTTGGGCAGGTCGTACAGGGTCAGCCCTTCCACGCGGTGGTCGGTGATGCGCCCCTGGGGGAAGCTGTAGGTGCGGATGCGCTGGCTGCGGTCGCCGCTGCCCACCTGCAGCCGGCGGCTTTCGGCCGTGGCCGCGGCCTGCTTGCTGCGTTCGGCATCCAGCAGCTGGGCCTTCAGGCGCTTCATCGCCTTGTCGCGGTTGGCGTGCTGGCTGCGCTCGGTCTGGCATTCCACCACCACCCCGGAGGGCACGTGGGTGATGCGGATCGCCGATTCGGTCTTGTTGACGTGCTGGCCACCGGCGCCGGACGAGCGGAAGGTATCCACGCGCAGGTCAGCCGGGTTGATCACCACGTCATCCACTTCGTCGGCTTCGGGAATGATCGCCACCGTCGCCGCCGAGGTGTGGATGCGGCCTTGCGATTCGGTGGCCGGCACGCGCTGCACGCGGTGCGTCCCGGACTCGAACTTCAGTTTGGAATAGGCGCCGCGGCCGACTACGCGGGCCACGATTTCCTTGTAGCCGCCGTGTTCGCCGGGGCTGTCCGATTCGATCTCCACCTTCCAGCCCTGGCGCTCGGCGTAGCGGGCGTACATGCGGAACAGGTCGCCGGCGAAGATCGCGGCCTCGTCGCCCCCGGTACCGGCCCGCACTTCCAGGAACAGGTTGCCGTCGTCGCGCGGGTCGCGCGGCACCAGCAGCAGCGCCAGTTCCTGGTCCAGCTGCTGCAGGCGCTGCTGCGCAGCGGTGATTTCTTCTTCGGCCAGCTCGCGCAGGTCCGGGTCGCTGCGCATGGCTTCGGCAGCGGCCAGGTCGGCCAGCGCACGGGCTTCGTCGGCCAGGGCCGTGGCGATGGGCTGCAGCTGCGCGAACTCGCGCGAGTACGCGCGGAAACGATCGTTGTCGTTCACCACGGCCGGGTCGGCAAGCAGGCGTTCCAGTTCTTCGCGGCGTTCGGCCAGCGCTTCCAGCTTACGGCGCAGGGTCGGCGTCATCAGTCTTCACAGCAGGATGTTGGTAGCCCGGCTTGGCCGGGAACAGGCGCTCGGCGGCGCGGGTCAGCTCAGTATCGCCGCTCAGCGCAGCGGCGCGCAGCGCGGCGGTGGGCGGGTGCAGCAGGCGGTTGGTCAGGCCATGGGCCAGCAGTTCCAGCACTTCGTCCGGTGATTTGCCGTGGGCCAGCTGCTGGCGGGCCTTCTCCAGCATTTCCACGCGGGTCGCTTCGCCGTAGGCGCGCAGTTGCCGCAGCGGCGCCTGGTGGGCGCTGGCCTGCAGGGTTTCCACGAAGCGGGCCACCTGCAGCTCGATGATCGCTTCGGCTTCGGCAGCGGCCTCGCGGCGGCTGCGGCGGTTGTCTTCCACCGCCCGTTCCAGATCGTCCACGGTATACAGGAACGCATCGGGCAGCTCGCCCACGCCCGCCTCGATATCGCGCGGCACGGCCAGGTCGAACAGCAGCATCGGCTTGTGCTTGCGGGCCTTCAGCGCGGCGGCCACATGCGCGCGGGCAATCACCGGCTCGCGTGCGGCGGTGGCCGAAAACACCACGTCAGCCTCGCCCAGGTGGCGCTCCAGTTCGCTCAGCGGCAGGGCCACTCCGCCATGCCGGCTGGCCAGTTCCTGGGCGTGGGCCAGCGTGCGGTTGGCCACCAGCAGGCGGCGCACCTTGCCTTCGCTCAGGTGGCGGGCAGCCAGTTCGATGGTTTCGCCGGCGCCCACCAGCAGCACGGTGGAATCTTCCAGCCGCGCGAACGAGTTCTGGGCCAGGCGCACCGCGGTGGAGGCCACCGAGATCGGGTTGGCGCCCACGCGGGTATCGGTACGTGCGCGCTTGGCCACCGAGAAGGTCTGCTGGAACAGCCGGTCCAGGCGTTGGCCCAGCAGGCCGTGGTCACGCGCGATGGCCCAGGCGTCCTTGACCTGGCCCAGGATCTGCGGCTCGCCCAGCACCATCGAGTCCAGCCCGGTGGCCACGCGGAACAGGTGGCGCACCGCGTCGGCGTCGGCGTGCTGGTACAGATAGCCGTGCAGCTGCCCGGCGTGGGATTCCAGCCACTGCGCCAGCGCGTCACCGGACTCGGCCACGGCGTACAGCTCGGTGCGGTTGCAGGTGGACAGCAGCACGGCCTCGGCCACCTGCGGGGTATCGCGCAGCGACGCCAATGCCTGGGGCAGGGCGTCGCCGCCAAAGGACGCGCGTTCGCGCAGTTCCACTGGCGCGGTCTGGTGATTCAGTCCGAGCACCCACAGGGTCATTGTTCAGTTGCTTGCGATAAGCTGCTGGCCATTCAAGTCGTCATTTTAAGGCCAGAAGCCCCCGATGCCCGCATTGATTCGCATCTCCAGCGTTCTGTTGCTGTCCTTGTCCGTCGCCAACGCCCTGGCGGCGGCGCCGCCGGCCCCCGCTGCAGCCCCGGCAGCCAAGGCCACAGCGGCCCAGACCGCGCCGTTGACCCCGGTCATGGCCGGTGAGTTCGCCCTGCAGGCCGGCAAGCTCGGCGACGCCGCGCGTTGGTACCTGGAGGCCGCCGAGGCCGGCACCGACGACGCTGGGCTGGCCGAGCGCGCCACCCGCATCTCCATGCTGGCCGACGACGACAAGCGTGCCGCCCGGGCGCTGGCGCTGTGGGAGGCCCGCGCCCCGCGCAGCCTGGCCATGCGCAGCGCCGCCGCCGCGCTGGACATGCGCCAGGCCGATATCGCCGGCGCGCGCACCGAACTGGGGGCGCTGCTGAAGGACCCGGACCCGCGCGGGTGGAAGTTCGCCATTGCCGCGTTGATCGGCGGCGGGCGCGACCCCGCCGTGCCGGCGCAGGTGCTGGGCGGGCTGGTGGACGACAACGCGATTCCCGATCAACTGGAGGTCTGGCAGGAGCTGGGCCGCCTGGCCATGCGCATGGAGCGCCCGGACCTGGCCAAGCGGATGGTCGATGAAGTGGTCAAGCGCTTCCCGAACGAACCGCGCGTGGCGCTGTTGAATGCCAGCCAGCTGGCCCAGGCCGGCAAGCAGGAGGACGCGCTGGCGCTGCTGCGCGGGGTCGAGCCCAAGAGCCGCCAGGACCCGGAACTGCGCAACGCGCTGGCCATCGCCTATGACAGCCTCGGCGATCCGCGTTCGGCCGCGCGCGTGCTGGCCGTCGGCCCGCAGGACGTGCAGACCTGGGGCATGCGTGCCTCGCTGCTGGCCAAGCAGAAGGACGACGCGGGCCTGCTGCTGCTCTACAAGGACCTGTCGGCCAAGGCCGCCAAGCCCGACCCCGCCCAGCGCCTGCTGCTGGGCAAGATCGCCGAGTACCTCAAGCGCCCGGCCGAAGCGGTGGACTGGTACCACAGCGTGCCTGGGGGCGAGGAGCTGCCGGAAGCGCGCCTGCGTGCCGCCAACGCCCAGTACGACGCGGGCCGCCCGGACAAGGCGTTCGCCGAAGTGCATGCCATCCAGTCCGACGCCACCGTCGACGACGAAGCCCGGCGCGATGCCTACCTGCTGGAGGCCGAACTGCGCCAGCGCGGCGACGACCTGCCCGGTGAGCTGGACGCCCTGGCCCGTGGCCTGGCGGCATACCCGGATGAGAACGCGCTGCTGTATGCCCGCGCCCTGGCCTGGGAGCGCCGCGATGATGTGCCGCGCGCCGAAGCCGACCTGCGCAAGATCCTGGTGACCGACCCGGAGAACGTGGCCGCGCTCAATGCGCTGGGCTACACCCTGGCCGACCGCACCCAGCGCTACCAGGAAGCGCTGGAGCTGATCGACCGCGCCCGCGTTGCCGAGCCGGACAACGCCGCCATCGTCGACAGCTACGGCTGGGTGCTGTATCGCCTGGGCCGCAACGAAGAAGCGCTGGTGCAGCTGCGCCGCGCCTGGACCCTGAGCAAGGACGCCGAGGTCGCCGCACACGTCGGCGAGGTGCTCTGGGTGCTGGGCCGCAAGGACGAGGCACGGCGTTTCCTCGACGAGGCACGCAAACTGGACCCTGACAACCGCGCCCTGCAGCGCGTGATCGAGAAATACGGCGTATGACGTTGAACCTGTTCAAGGCCGGCGCCGCGCTGGCAATGGCCGCATCCTTGTCGGCCTGCGTGTCGCTGGACGAGCGCAAGGCCCCGGCCGCGCCCACCGTGGTGACCACCGTATCGGCCGAGGCCGAGCAAGCCGAGGCGGCTCGCGTGGCCGCCGTCCGCGCGCAGCCGCAGTGGAGCTTCCAGGGCCGCGTCGCGGTCAACAAGGGGCGCAACGGCGGCAACGGCCGCATCGACTGGCAGCAGGATGCGCGTCGCTACGTGGTGGAGCTGAGTGCACCGGTCACCCGCCAGAGCTGGAAGCTGACCGGCGACAGCCACCACGAAGGCGGGCGCCTGGAAGGCCTGGAGGGCGGTCCGCGTGAAGGCGAGGACGCTCAGCAGGTGCTGCTGGAGGCGACCGGCTGGGACATCCCGGTCAACCAGCTGCCCGACTGGGTGCGGGGCCTGGTCGCCGATGACACCGGCGCCGCCGAGCGCGTCGAGCGCGACGGCGACGGTCGGCCGCGTCGGGTCGAACAGATGGGCTGGCAGATCCAGTACCTGGACTGGTACCCGGCCGAGGGCGACCGCCCGGTGCTGCCGCGGCGGATCGAAGCGACCAGCGGCGACGCCAAAGTGCGCGTGGTCGTCGACAGCTGGACACTCGGCCGTCCATGAGCGCTCCGGACCTGAACGCGGGCTGGTCGCAGTGGCCGGCCCCGGCCAAGCTCAATCTGTTCCTGAACATCACCGGCCGCCGGCCCGATGGCTACCACCAGCTGCAGACCGTGTTCGCGCTGCTGGCGTGGGGCGACCAGATCCGTCTGCGCGTGCGTGAAGACGGCCAGGTGCGCCGCGATGGCCCCTCGCTGGCGGGTGTGGCCGAGGCCGATGACCTGGCGGTGCGTGCCGCGCTGTTGCTTAAACGTGCCGCCAATGTCGCCCAAGGTGCGGATATCGGCGTGGAAAAGCACATTCCGGCCGGCGGCGGGTTTGGCGGCGGGTCGTCCGATGCCGCCACGGTGCTGGTGGGCTTGAACCGCCTCTGGAATGCCGGCCTGGACGTCGATGCGCTGGCCGCCCTGGGGCTGCAGCTGGGCGCGGATGTGCCGGTTTTCGTCCGGGGACACAACGCCTGGGCCGACGGGGTGGGCGAGCAGCTCACCCCGATCGCCCTCGCGCCGGCCTGGTATGTGGTCGCCGATCCGGGGGTGCACGCCCCGACCGCCGGACTTTTTGCAGATCCGCATTTGACGCGCGACGCCCCAGTGGCGAAAATAGCGGACTTCGCTTCCGGGTCTTTGCTCGGGAATGCGTTCGAGCCGGTACTGCGCCGTCGCGAACCTGCCGTAGAGGCAGCGTTTGCAGCGTTGAGCAGGATCGGCCGGGCACGACTCACCGGGTCGGGAAGCGGTTGTTTCGTCGCCTTCGCCACGCGCGCTGCTGCAGAGCAGGGCCTGGCGCAGTTGCCGGAAGAACTGCGGGCATGGGTGGCTGCGGGCGTGGAGCGCTCGCCACTGCTTGATGTACTCGAGCGTTATTGATTTTGATGCAGGGGCGTCGCCAAGAGGCCCAAGGCACCAGGTTTTGATCCTGGCATTCGGAGGTTCGAATCCTCCCGCCCCTGCCACTTGCGGATGTCAGCCGCGTTCCCATGCGCATGCCTGCGCGGGCACGGCCGATGATCCGCGGTGTTGTCACCGCAGACACTCCAGGGTGCCGGCGGCCGAGTTCTCCAATCGCTCCCGCCCGAGACCGTCATGATGCAAGATCACCCCAACCTGCTGGTATTTTCCGGCAACGCCAACAAGCGCCTTGCGCAGAGCATCTGCAAGGAACTGGGGGTGCGACCGGGCAAGGCGTTGGTGTCGCGCTTCTCCGACGGTGAAGTCCAGGTCGAGATCGAGGAAAACGTCCGCAAGCAGGACGTGTTCGTGATCCAGCCGACCTGCGCGCCGAGCGCCGAGAACCTGATGGAGCTGCTGGTGCTGATCGATGCGCTCAAGCGCGCCTCGGTCAACAGCGTTACCGCGGTGGTGCCGTATTTCGGCTACTCGCGCCAGGATCGCCGCATGCGCTCCTCGCGCGTGCCGATCACCGCCAAGGTGGCCGCCAAGATGTTCAGTGCCGTGGGCGCCGACCGGGTGCTGACGGTGGATCTGCATGCCGACCAGATCCAGGGCTTCTTCGACATGCCGGTCGACAACGTATATGCCTCGCCGCTGCTGCTCGCCGATATCTGGCGCGCCTACGGCACGGAAAACCTGATCGTGGTGTCCCCGGACGTGGGCGGCGTGGTGCGCGCACGTGCGGTGGCCAAGCGGCTTGACGATGCGGACCTGGCGATCATCGACAAGCGCCGTCCGCGCGCCAACGTCTCCACCGTGATGAACATCATCGGTGACGTCGAAGGCAAGACCTGCGTGATGGTCGATGACATCGTCGATACCGCCGGCACCCTGTGTGCGGCTGCCGCGGCGCTGAAGGCGCGTGGCGCCCTCAAGGTGGCCGCGTACTGCACCCACGCCGTGCTCTCGGGCCCGGCGGTGGACAACATCAACAACTCCCAGCTCGATGAGCTGGTGGTGACCGACACCATCCCGCTGCGTGAAGAGGCGCGGGTGTGCAGCAAGATCCGCCAGCTCAGCGTGGCGGAAATGCTGGCCGAAACGATGCGCCGCATCGCCTTCGGCGAGTCGGTCAGCTCGCTGTACGTGGACTGATTTTTTTTCCGCCCGCCGGCAACGGTGGGCGGGCCCCGGGTACGTCTGGTCGCGGACGTGCCCTTCATCGCCAAGCCATCCGGCAAGGCACCAACTGGTAGTCAATACAATGTCCAAGACCCATGAAATCAAGGTCACCGCTCGTGACGTGCAGGGCAAGGGTGCGAGCCGCCGCCTGCGTCACGCCGGCGTGATCCCGGCCGTCGTCTACGGCGGCGACGCCGCTCCGATCAACATCAACCTGGACCACAACGCCACCTGGCTTGCCCAGCAGAACGAGTGGTTCTACTCGTCGATCCTGGACCTGAACCTGGATGGCCAGATCACCAAGGTCCTGCTGCGTGACATGCAGCGCCACCCGTTCAAGCAGCTGATCATCCACCTGGATTTCCTGCGCGTGAACGAGAACGAAGCGCTGACCGCCAACGTCCCGCTGCACTTCATCAACGAAGACACCTCGCCGGCTGGCAAGGCTGCCGACGTCGTGGTCACCCACGAACTGAAGGAAGTGACCGTGTCCTGCCTGCCGAAGGACCTGCCGGAGTCGATCGACGTCGACCTGGCCGACCTGAAGGCTGGCGATGTGATCTACCTGTCGGACATCAAGCTGCCGAAGGGCGTCGAGATCCCGGCCCTGGCCCAGGGCAAGGACCACGACGACGCGATCGTCACCGCCAAGCTCGGCAAGGAAGAAGCTGCCGACGAAGCGCCGGCTGCAGAGTAAGTGATTGCGGCGCCTGTCCTTCGGGGCAGGCGCCGTTTCTGTATGTGCCGGCACAGGGCCGGTACCGACGAAAGAAGAGTGATGACAGGATTGCGATTGATCGTTGGTCTGGGCAATCCCGGACCCGAGCACGCCCAGACCCGGCACAATGCCGGGTTTCGTTTCATTGACGCCCTGGTTGAACAGGCCGGCGCGCGCTGGAGCGTGGACAGCAAGCTGTTCGGCGAGACCGCCAAGGTCGACATCGCCGGGCACTCGGTGTGGCTGCTCAAGCCCGCCACCTTCATGAACCTCAGTGGCAAATCGGTCACCGCCGCGCAGCGCTTCTGGAAGATCGAACCGGAAGAAACCCTGCTGGCGCACGACGAACTGGACCTGCCGCCTGGCGTGGCCCGGCTCAAGTTCGACGGTGGACACGGCGGCCAGAATGGCCTGCGCGACACCATCCGCCTGCTCGGCCACGGCAAGTTCCACCGCCTGCGCATCGGCATCGGCCATCCCGGCCACAAGGACCGCGTGGTCCCGTGGGTGCTGGGGCGTGCCAGCAAAGACGATGATGTGCTGATTGGTCGTGCCATCGAAGATGCGATCG
The DNA here is from genome assembly GCF_000661955.1 of Stenotrophomonas rhizophila. Lineage (NCBI taxonomy): Bacteria > Pseudomonadati > Pseudomonadota > Gammaproteobacteria > Lysobacterales > Lysobacteraceae > Stenotrophomonas > Stenotrophomonas rhizophila. The sequence goes on along the minus strand of NZ_CP007597.1, from coordinate 3,647,598 downwards.
ACGTGCTGCCGCTGGCGGTATCCGGCGATTACAGTGAGGCGATGAAGCGCCTCCACACCCCGAAATAACCACGGTGTACCGACCAACGGTCGGTACCTACCACCCCAGAGGTTGTCAAAGATGGGTATCAAATGCGGCATCGTCGGTCTGCCCAACGTCGGCAAGTCGACCCTGTTCAATGCGCTGACCAAGGCGGGCATCGCTGCGGCCAACTTCCCGTTCTGCACGATTGAACCGAACGTCGGCATCGTGCCGGTGCCGGATCCGCGCCTGAACGAGCTGGCCGCGATCATCAACCCGCAGAAGGTCATCCCGACCGCGGTCGAGTTCGTCGACATCGCCGGCCTGGTGGCCGGTGCCGCCAGCGGTGAAGGCCTGGGCAACAAGTTCCTGGCCCACATCCGCGAAGTGGATGCGATCACCCACGTGGTGCGCTGCTTCGAAAACGCCGACGTCATCCACGTCAACAACAAGGTCGACCCGCTGTCGGACATCGACACCATCGACACCGAGCTGGCCCTGGCCGACCTGGACAGCGTCGAGAAGGCGCTGAACCGCGCCGAGCGCGCCGCCAAGGGTGGCGACAAGGAAGCGGCGGCACGCAAGCCGGTGCTGGCCAAGCTGCAGGCCGCGCTGGCCGACGGCAAGGCCGGTCGTTCGGCGGGCCTGGACGAGGAAGAGAAGGCGCTGGTCCGTGACCTGTTCCTGCTCACCCTCAAGCCGGTCATGTACATCGCCAACGTGCTGGAAGACGGCTTCGAGAACAACCCGCACCTGGACGCCGTACGCGCCCGCGCCGCCACCGAAGGCGCGCAGGTGGTGCCGGTGTCGGCGGCCATCGAAGAAGAGCTGTCGCAGCTGGACGACGAAGACCGCGACACGTTCCTGGCCGACCTCGGCCTGTCCGAGCCGGGCTTGAACCGCGTGATCTACGCTGCCTACCAGCTGCTGGGTCTGCAGACCTACTTCACCGCAGGCGTGAAGGAAGTCCGTGCCTGGACCGTGCGCAAGGGCGCCACCGCCCCGCAGGCCGCCGCGGTGATCCACACCGACTTCGAGAAGGGCTTCATCCGCGCTGAAACCATCGCCTATGACGACTTCATCAAGTACAAGGGCGAAGCCGGTGCCAAGGAAGCCGGTCGCCTGCGCCTGGAAGGCAAGGAATACCGCGTCCAGGAAGGCGACATCCTGCACTTCCGCTTCAACGTCTGATTCCATCGCACGTTGATGTCGCGCAAACGCCCCGCCCCGAGCGGGGCGTTTGCGTTTGAGGCAGGCGAAGCCGGACTGGACAAAGAATCACCCGCGTTCTTCGGTTCCTCCGGGACAACCGCATTGGTGTGCCGGGCAGCGGTCCCTCGTGGACGCAGCGCGTGTCTATCCCGTCATTCATTCCTGTCTGGGTACCACTGGCCGCTATACCAGGCCCAGCGCCCTTTGCTGTGACGTGCCCGGTTCTTTTGAGCACTGCTGCAATCATCGTATGGGATGCGCTGCCGCGTCAGAGTGAAGCGCCAGTGTATTGTCGGCGCCTCTCGACAGCAGACAGGATATGCGCATGAGCACGGACGCACACTCGACGCGGGCCCCCGCACGCCCTCTCACCTGGCGGGAGGCTTCCCGGCTGTCGCGGCTGCATTGGCCGGCCTACATTGCCATAGGTGGACTGGCGGCGATGACGGTCAACCTGATCATCGGCGCTGGCACGTTCTATCGCCTGGGGGCCTACGGGATGCCGACGTTCAGTCTGTTCGGTCTGTTCCTGGGGCTGTTCATCATCACCGTGCCGATATGGGTGGTGTCAACCAGCAGGCGTCAATGTCGGTTGCCCGTCCCTGCGCCTGGCCGACAATGGGCGGCCGCCGCGGCGCTGACGGTGCTTGCGTTCCTGGTCACGCCGACCATCGGCATTCAGCACCGGCAGTTCAGCGAGGAACAGGAGTACAGCACGATATGGGGCAAGCGCTCCCTGGTAGAAACCATGAAGCGACCACGCCTCGCATATGACGAGCTGAGCCGGACTACCTCTTACAACGAGGCGGACTCCGTTCCGAGGCATCACCTATGCCCAGGTTTATCCGTGCGGCTCGTGCCTTTCTTCGGGTTTGAGCGCGACTACCGCATCGGCAGCGATGTGTTTGGTCCTCAAAACGGTCCTTTCCCCTCGCTGCCGTCGCGTGAGCGCATCGATGCAGTCGTGGCGCGATGCCGGAGCGAGGCCCAGCTCATGCTGGCGGCCGGTCTGACCGCGGAGGCAGCCCTCAAGGCGGGCGACGTAGATACCTTCTTTGCACGCGCGTTGCTTGCCAGGCCGGCGAACAAGGCAATCCTGCTCGAGGATCGGGATATACCGCCTGCACTGCTGGCGAAGGTCGAGTCGTTCCTCGCCGAACATCCTTTGAAACTGGGCTATCAGGACGATGCCCGTAAGGGTGAGGCGCGACGACTACGCCCAGCGGTGATCGCTGCAGCGCTTGGACGGAGTAGGGAGGAGGGGTTGCTCAAGGCTGGCTCGTACTGAGCTCAACGACGACGCCTGGGTAAATCAGTGCTAGTGGCGAATAGGCTCGCGTTACATGGCCCGCCGCCTGCCCGGGTCGCCTGCGACCTTCGAGATGCTGGGCAGTGGCACGTCACGGGGCAGCAGGCCGTCTACCGGCACGGCCGCTCATGCGGCGATCAACGCCTCCGCCGCCAGCCGGCCCAGCCAGGGCGCGAGCATCACGCCCGGATGGGCGATGGCGGCGTAAAGGCCTTCAATGCCTGGCAGGAATCCCTGTACTGGCATACCGGTGCTGGTCAACGGCCGTTGCACGGCCCTCACCGAGCGCAACACCAGTCCGGCAGGGGCAGCGAGCAGGGCCTGCGTATCGGCCATGCACTGACGGGCGAGGCTGTCCAGCCCGGCATCGCCCTCGACGGGCATGTCGGCCGCAACCAGCAGTCCACCGCCGAGGCGTGGGCGGACTTCGTGGTCCGCGGCACACAGCAGGTGATGGAGACGCCCGGGCAATGCGTCGAACGCCAACAGCACCGCGGGCGCCTCATGCACGGGCAGGTGGATATCCAGGCGTGCCGCCAGGGGCACGGCGCTGGCAGCATTGGCAAGCACCACGGCGTCCACGGCATGGGTCCCGTCCGTTGTCACCACTCCGGTGACCCGGCCGTTGCGGGTTTCGATGGCCGACACCTCCTGATTGAAGACTACGCGCGCGCCGGATGCCCGTGCACTGGACAACAGCTGCGCGGTCAGTAGGGCGGGTTCGAGGGCGACATCCCCGGGCACCCATGCGGCCAGTGCCGGCGCCTTCAGGTGCGGCTCCAACGTCCTGATGCCTGCGTGATCGAGCAGCTCGATACCGATACCGGCCTCTCGCTGCTGGGTTACAAACGCGTCGGTTTCAGCGTCCGTACCGGCCCATACGAGCGCACCGCGCGCCGCGATCGGTAATGGCCCCAGCGCGTTCGCCAGCCGGGAAAATTCCGGCATGGCGTCGCGGATCATGGCAAAGCGCGACGGCGAATCGCCCGGCAGCATGCTGCCCGTACCCACCCAGCCATACGAGCTGCCGGTCGCTCCGCCCGACGCAGTGGCGCCGCGCTCCAGCACCGTGACGGCTGCACCCGCGCGCGTCAGGTGCCACGCCACAGAGGCGCCGATGATGCCGGCACCGACAACGGCGATGCGGGGAATGCCTCTGCGCACGCGGTGCTCTCCATCGATAAGGGGAACGCAGCATAGTCGGGATGGGGAGCCACTCTGCGACAGGTTGTCCGCTGGCAAGTACTTGGTGGTGATTATTTGATCACGCCCGGAAACCCTTGCCGCGTGTGCTTCCGACCCACTTGTCCACAACAAACACCCACCGCTCTCCACGCCCCATGTGGAAAACCCCGACCCCGGTAGTGCCGGCCGCTGGCCGGCAATCCGCACACCCACCCCGCAAGCAACGTGGACACTTTCTGACCACCGCTGGAAACCCTTGCAGCGTATCGCTCGCACCGGGTTGTCCACAGCAAACCCCCATCGCTCTCCACGTGCGATGTGGAAAACCCCCTACACGCGTGGACAAAAAATCACCACGCCATGAAAGCCTTGCGGTGGTTGGCTTGCACCTACTTGTCCACACCAAACCCCCACGCCTCTCCACGTCGGGTGTGGAGAACCGCGAGGGACGCATTCGGGATGGTGAGGAGCCGGCCAGCGGCCGGCACTACCTGCTTGGGTCTCTGCATGGCCGGCCCGCGCAGGCGCCAGCACACCGTGATCGCTTGTGCCTTGTCGCTTGGGAAGTGCATCGCCAAAAAAAAGACGGAGGCACTGCCTCCGTCTTTTCGCCCGCATCCGCTGCAACCGCGCCGCTTACAGCGCCGTGCCGCCGAACTTGTGCGTGTACTGCAGGTTGATCGTGCGGCCCACCGTATCGAACCACGACACGTCGTAGTACGGGTACGACGTGTAGGTCGCGTCCTTCGGCGGCATCTTATTGCCCACGTTCACCACCGACAGGGACAGGCGCGAATGGTCGTCCACGCGGTACTGCACCGACACGTTGTACCGGTACGTCGCCCCGATCCACGGGCTGTCGCCGCTCTCCGGATCGAAACTCTCGTCATAGCTGTCGTAGGTCGGCAGCTTGCCCAGCCGCGACCCGTACAGCGTCGCCGACCACGCATCGTTCTCCCACGTGATGCTGGCGCTGGTCTTGGTGCGCGGAATGTCGAACCCGCTGTTCACCGCGAACTTGTCCTCCACCACATCGCCGTCGAACTGCTGGAAATCGTGCGTCTTCACCCAGGTGTGGTTGCCACTCAGGATGAAATCGCCGATGCCCGTGGTCAGCCGGTAACGCACGCCCACGTCGATGCCCTGCGTGGTCTCGCGCGCGATGTTGACCGGGTTGACGTGCACCCCGTACAGGCGGCCGTCGCTGGTGCGGGTGACGCGGCTGATCGCATCGACACAGGTCGGCGAATTCGCATCGGCGCCGCCCAGACGGCAGGCCGCTTCATCCCGCAGGATCGTGCCCACGTCCATGTCCTTCACCTGGTCGCGCATGTCGATGTCGAACCAGTCCACCGACAGGTCCAGACCCACCGCTGGCGACCACACAAACCCGGCGCTCCACGACGTGCTGGTCTCCGGGTCGAGCTTCCGGTTGCCCTCGCGCGTGCGGATCAGGTTCTCTTCGTAGTCCGAGCAATCATCCGCACCGTCCAGCTGGCAGGCGTAGTAGTCGTTGTTGCTGGTTTCATCGTTGCCCGGCCCGGCGTACACGTAGTGCAGGTCCGGCGCACGGAACGCGGTGCCGTACGAACCCCGCACCAGCAGGCTGTCGATCGGGCGCCACTCGATACCGCCGCTCCAGGTCGCCTTGCCGATGCTGTTGCCCGAGTAGCGGTACTGGTCGTAACGGCCGGCCACGCTCACGTTGAGCGTGTCGTGCAGCGGCAGGCGCAGCTCGGCCGCGGTGGCCCAGCGGTTGCGGCTGCCATGGCCGTCCGAGTCCTTCCAGCTGTAGTAGTAGTATTCGGTCGCCAGCGGATCGGGGTTCAGCGCGTAGGACTGGTTGCCGAACTCGGCGGTGGCGGCGAACCCGGCCTTGCCGCCCGGCAGTTCGAACAGCTCGCCGTTGGTCAGGGTCAGTGCGGCCGTATCGGTGCGCGACTTCGGCGTGTAGGTCGTCTTCGCGGCGATCGAATCGTACTCGCTGCGGCTCAGTGGCCGGTACAGGCGCGCCGGATCGGCGTTGAACACCGGGAACACGTTGTCGTCGTCATCGGTGTACTCGCCCAGCTGCTCGCCCAGGAACAGCGCGTTGGCCTTGGACGCGATGATCTGCGGCCAGCGGATCGACGACTGGTACTGCGAATGGCTCAGCGAGGCCTCGTAGTCCCAGTTCGGGCCCAGGCTGCCCTTGAAGCCGGTGGTCACGCTGAAGGTCTTCTGGGTGCTGCGGATCATGCCGTTGCGCAGGCCGCCCATTTCCTCGGGCGAGAACTGGCGCTGCCAGAATTCCACCTGGTCGGTGGCCTGGTTGTAGAAGTAGCCGTCTTCGTTACCGTCGGCGGCCATCCGGCCCCACTGGGTCACGTCGCGCATCAGCGCGATGTCGTGGTAGCCCATCTGCACGTCGGCAAACCACTGGGTGCCATTGTCGAAGGCATAGTTGAGCGAGGCGTAGCCGTTCACGCCGCGGCGCTTGCTCAGGATCGTGCCGTAGCCGATCGACCGGTCGCTGCCGCAGTAGAAGCCGTAGCGCGGGCGCTCGGCATACTGGGTGCTGCCGCGGTTCTGCCCGGCCAGCGCATCGCAGGTGGCCTGGCCCGGGTCCAGGTAATCGTCGTTGTAATCGGTGCGCAGGTAGGCACGGCGCGCGGCGCGGGCGCTCTCGGTGGGGGCGTCCAGGGTGGAATCCTGCTGGCTGCGCTCGTAGGCCCACAGCGGCGTCTGCGACTGCAGTTCCAGGCTGTACACCGCACTGAAGCGACCGGCATCGAAGCCGCTGGCCAGGCTGATGTCGAACGAATCGGCGCCGCCTTCGGTGGCCGTGCCCATCCGCACGTCCACCGTGGTGCCATCCACGTGCTTCTTGAGGATGAAGTTGACCACGCCGGCAATCGCGTCCGAGCCGTAGATCGCCGAGGCGCTGCCGGTAAGTACTTCGATCCGCTCGATCATCCCGATCGGGATGTTGGACACGTCGGTGAAGTTGCTGCGGCCCTGGAACGGCATCGGGAAGTCGGCGATGCGGCGGCCATTGACCAGCACCAGGGTGTGGTTCGGGCCCAGCCCGCGCAGGTCGACCTGCTGCGCACCCGGCGAGAAGTCCGCGCCGCTGGAGGACTGCTGGCTCTGGGTCTCACCGCCGTTCTGGGACATCGACCGCAGCACGTCCGGCACGCTGGTGAAGCCGCTGGCCTGGATCTGCTCGGCGGTGATCACCGTGACCGGGGCCGGGCCCTCGACCTGGGCGCGCGGAATGCGCGAACCGGTGACCTGCACCGTGTCCAGTTGCTGCACCCCGGACGCGGCCGGCGCCTGGGCGCCTGCGGTTGCGGCCACACCCATCAACGCCAGCTGGATCGACCACGCCATCGCCTGTTTACGCATGAGAATTCTCGAGAAGAAAGTGTCGGCCTCGAGGGAGGCCTGTCCCCCATTCACATTTCGCGAATGGACGGCGCGCATTTAACGCCTTTTTTACGGGCTTGACCACTACCGATTTCTCTGGCAAAGAGTGAAAGCGCTTACACCCGGTTTTTGTTCAGGGAGATCAACGTGCACAAGGCTTTCCGCCCGTTCGCGCCGATGCTGGGGCTGCTGCTCAGTCTGGCCCTGCCCAGCCACGCACAGTCCGTCCTGGACCCTGGCTACCGCTACTACGAAGTGGGCGATCTCGATGCCGCGCCAGCCGCCCACACCGAACCGGCCATGATGCTGATGGGCGGGGGTGAATGGGTTCCCGAGGCCTTCCAGTGGTGGCTGCAGCGCGCCGGGCACGGGCGCGTGGTGATCCTGCGCGCCTCCGGCGCCGACGACCTGCAGGAGCGCCTGTACCGCGATATCGGCGGTGCCGCCTCGGTGCAGACCGTGGTCTTCGACAGCCGCCGGGGCGCCGATGATCCGGCGGTGCTGCGGATAGTGGCCGCGGCCGATGCGATCTTCATCGCCGGCGGCGACCAGTCCCGCTATATCCGCTTCTGGAAAGGCACCGCGCTGAACGAGGCGCTCAACGCGCACGTCCGTGCGGGCCGACCGATCGCCGGCACCAGCGCCGGCCTGGCCATCCTGGGCGGTTACAGCTACGGCGCGATGGATGGCGGCAGCATCACCTCGGCCCGCGCACTGCGCGATCCGATGGGGGGCGAGGTCACCCTGGACAGCGACTTCCTGACCATGCCGTACTTGTCCAACGTGGTCACCGACACCCATTTCGGCAAGCGCGACCGCCTTGGCCGGTTGATCGTGTTCGTGGCCCGGGCGGCGCAGCAGGCCGGGCGCGCAGACATGGTGGGCATCGGCGTGGACGAGGACACCGCCCTGTGCGTGGAAGCCGATGGGCGCGGCCGCGTGCTAAGCAGGAATGGCGGCTACGCCTGGCTGGTGATGCCGCGGCACACCGCCGACCGCCTCCGCGATGGCGAACCGCTCGACTTCCACGCCATCCCGGTCACCGGCGTGGGTAGTGGCAGCCTGCTGCATCTGGACGGGTTCCGCGTGGACGACGCGGCCTTCCAGGTCACCGCCGACATCCGCGACGGCGGCCTCGAGCTCCGGTAGCCCACGCCCGTTGGCCGTGGGGACGCCCCGGCCACGCACGCGCGCCGGCAGGGCAGGGCGCGGGCCTACCCGCACCGCGCATCTGCGGCCATGATGGGCGTCCCAACCTGCCGGTGCCGCCCATGTTCCGTTCAACCGCGTTGCTGTTGTCGCTGTGCCTGTCGATGCCGCTGGCGGCCACCGCCGCCGCACCGGTGCTGGTCATCCACGGTGGCGCCGGTGTGGAGCGCAAGGACCTGACCCCGGCAGAAGAGAAGGCTGCGCGTGCCGCGTTGCGCCAGGCACTGCTCAGTGGCCACCAGGCGCTGGCGGCCGGCAAACCCGCGCTGGATGCGGTGACCGCGGCGATCACCGTGCTCGAGGACGATCCCACCTTCAACGCCGGCAAGGGCGCGGTGTTCACCCATGACGGCCGCAACGAACTGGATGCGTCGCTGATGGACGGGGCCACGCTGAAGGCCGGCGCGGTGGCCGGCGTGCAGCGGGTGCGCAACCCGATCCTGCTGGCCGAAGCGGTGATGCAGCACTCCGCGCACGTGATGATGGTGGGGCAGGGCGCGGAAACCTTCGCCGCCAGCCAGGGCATCGCGCTGGTCGATCCGGCTTACTTCCGCACTGAAAAACGCTGGCAACAGCTGCAGAAGGCGCTCAAGGAAGAGGCCAGCGGCCAGGCGCACGCCGACCTGGAAACCGCGCGCCACTTCGGCACCGTCGGCGCGGTCGCGCTGGATGCGCAGGGCCATCTTGCCGCGGGTACCTCGACCGGCGGCATGACCAACAAGCGCTACGGTCGCGTGGGTGATTCGCCGATCATCGGCGCCGGCACGTATGCCAACGCCGCCTGCGCGGTGTCGGGGACCGGTTGGGGCGAGTACTACATCCGCACGGCGGCCGCGCATGACATCTGCGCGCGCATGCAGTACCTCAAGCAGGGGCCGGTGGAAGCGGGACGTGCGGTGATCAACGAGCGCATTCCCGCACTCGGTGGCGACGGCGGCGCGATCGTGCTCGCGGCAGACGGTCGCGTTGCTGCGCCGTTCAATACGCAGGGCATGTATCGGGGCTGGATCGGCGCCGATGGCGTGCCGCACGTGGCCATCTTCGCCGACGAATCGCTGCCGCTGCCCGGGCAATAGCCCGCTACGTCAGGGCTTTTTGCACTTCGTGTGAAAAAGTTGAAAAAGAGTGTTGACAGAGCCCCTGTTTATCCCCAAAATTCACGGCTCTTCCACCCCACACCGAAAACGCTTCGGCGCCACGGGACAGGGTGGTAAGGAGGGATACCCAAGCGGCCAACGGGGGCAGACTGTAAATCTGCTGGCTTACGCCTTCGGTGGTTCGAATCCACCTCCCTCCACCAGTTTCATGTTGTGGCAAAGGCTTCCGATGCGGGAGTAGTTCAATGGTAGAACCTCAGCCTTCCAAGCTGATGGTGCGGGTTCGATCCCCGTCTCCCGCTCCATTGAATGAGTTTGAATCTAATCAAATTCGTGCCATAATACAAAACTCGCTCACGTAGCTCAGTCGGTAGAGCACCTCCTTGGTAAGGAGGAGGTCGAAGGTTCGATTCCTTTCGTGAGCACCATCTAAGTGCCACCATTCAGACGATTTCGAGATAAGCAGCCATGGCCAAGGGTAAGTTCGAGCGCACCAAGCCGCACGTCAACGTCGGCACCATCGGTCACGTCGACCACGGCAAGACCACGCTGACCGCCGCACTGACCAAGATCGGTGCTGAGCGCTTCGGTGGCGAGTTCAAGGATTACTCCTCGATCGACGCCGCGCCGGAAGAAAAGGCACGTGGCATCACGATCTCGACCGCGCACGTCGAATACGAATCCACCGAGCGTCATTACGCCCACGTGGATTGCCCGGGCCATGCTGACTACGTCAAGAACATGATCACCGGTGCCGCCCAGATGGACGGCGCGATCCTGGTCTGCTCCGCTGCTGACGGCCCGATGCCGCAGACCCGCGAGCACATCCTGCTGTCGCGCCAGGTCGGCGTGCCGTACATCGTCGTGTTCCTGAACAAGGCCGACATGGTGGACGACGCCGAGCTGCTGGAACTGGTTGAAATGGAAGTCCGCGAGCTGCTGAGCAAGTACGACTTCCCGGGCGACGACACCCCGATCATCGCGGGTTCGGCCCGTCTGGCGCTGGAAGGCGACCAGAGCGATATCGGCGTGCCGGCCGTGATCAAGCTGGTCGAAGCTCTCGACAGCTGGATCCCGACCCCGGAGCGTGACATCGACAAGCCGTTCCTGATGCCGGTGGAAGACGTGTTCTCGATCTCGGGCCGCGGCACCGTGGTGACCGGTCGTATCGAGCGCGGCGTGATCAAGGTCGGCGAAGAAATCGAAATCGTCGGTATCCGTCCGGTCCAGAAGACCACCGTCACCGGCGTGGAAATGTTCCGCAAGCTGCTCGACCAGGGTCAGGCAGGCGACAACGCCGGTCTGCTGCTGCGCGGCACCAAGCGTGACGACGTCGAGCGTGGCCAGGTGCTGGCCAAGCCGGGTTCGATCAAGCCGCACACCCAGTTCGACGCCGAAGTGTACGTGCTGTCGAAGGACGAGGGCGGCCGTCACACCCCGTTCTTCAAGGGCTACCGTCCGCAGTTCTACTTCCGTACCACCGACATCACCGGCGCTTGCGAACTGCCGGAAGGTGTGGAAATGGTGATGCCGGGCGACAACGTGAAGATGGTTGTCACACTGATCAACCCGGTCGCCATGGACGAAGGTCTGCGCTTCGCGATTCGCGAAGGCGGCCGTACCGTCGGCGCCGGCGTGGTCTCCAAGATCCTCGCGTAATTTCGTAATACCGGCGGTTGCATAGCTCCGCCGGTCTCGCGAATGGCGGGCCGGGAACCTCGGTCCGCCTTCGCCGTCTAAGGGAAGGCAGTTTTTCAGTACGCCAGTAGCTCAATTGGCAGAGCAGCGGTCTCCAAAACCGCAGGTTGGGGGTTCGAGTCCCTCCTGGCGTGCCACTTCTCCCTTCCAGCGGCCATGCCGCCTTAGCAGCCAGAGCCGGATGAACAGCAAGATCGAGCATTCCAAAGACAACACCTCCACTGGAGGTGACATCGTCAAGTACGCCGCCGCAACCATCCTGGTGCTGGCGGGTCTTTTTGCTTGGTACTGGTTCGGCACCCCTGAGCATGCGTCCCAGAGTGCATGGGCCGGTCCGCTTCGCGGTCTGGCCGTTGTCGTTGGCCTGGTGGCCGGCGTAGGCGTGTTCCTGATGACCGGCAAAGGTCGCGACACGCGTGAATTCCTTTCCGAATCGCGTTTCGAACTGCGCAAGGTAGTCTGGCCGACCCGCCAGGAAGCCATCCGCATGACCTGGGTGGTGATCGTTGTCGTGATCATCCTCAGCCTGCTGCTGGGCGGATTTGATTTCCTGATTCAGAAAGCGACCCAGTGGTTCCTGGGTCGATAAGGAGAAACCAGTGAAGCGTTGGTACGTCGTTCACGCCTATTCGGGCTTCGAAAAGTCGGTTGCGCAGGCTCTGCGCGATCGCATCGTGCGTGACGAGATGCAGGAGCGCTTCGGTGATGTCCTGGTCCCGACCGAGGAAGTGGTCGAAATGCGTTCCGGCCAGAAGCGCCGTTCCGAGCGCAAGTTCTTCCCGGGTTACGTGCTGGTCCAGATCGAGACCCACGAAGAAAACGGCATTCCGCGCATCGACAATGAAAGCTGGCACCTGGTGAAGGATACGTCCAAGGTGATGGGCTTCATTGGCGGTACCGCTGACCGTCCGCTGCCGATCCGCGACGAAGAGGCTGCTGCCATCTTGGACCGCGTTCAGGAAGGTGTTGAAAAGCCGCGTCCGAAGGTGCTGTTCGAGCCGGGCCAGATGGTCCGCGTCACCGAAGGCCCGTTCAACGACTTCAATGGCGTGGTCGAGGAAGTCAACTACGAGAAGAGCCGTCTGCGCGTCTCGGTGCTGATTTTCGGTCGTGCCACCCCGGTCGAGCTCGAGTTCGGCCAGGTCGAAAAGGCCGTCTGACCGCGCGTAGCGCCGGGCTCTGCCCGGCGTTGCCGAGAAGCGGGGCAGAGCCTCGCTCTACGCTGCCGCCCTGCCGTATTCAGACAGGCGCGCCAAAACCTGATATAGTGCGCGGCTTCCTGCCAGGAAGCTGGCAAAAGCAAGGGCCGCCGCGAGGTGGCCTTCTGCGTGAATTCAAAACGCGATGCCGGGACGCGTGATTCCCGGTCCGATGGGGAGCCTGTTGTCGTAAGGCGCTAGCACCCGGAGAGCATACTCATGGCAAAGAAAGTTGTCGGTTATATCAAGCTGCAGGTGAAGGCCGGTCAGGCCAACCCCTCGCCGCCGGTCGGTCCTGCGCTGGGTCAGCGCGGCCTGAACATCATGGAATTCTGCAAGGCCTTCAATGCCGCCACGCAGAAGCTGGAGCCGGGTCTGCCGGTGCCGGTCATCATCACGGCCTACTCGGACCGTACCTTCACCTTCATCACCAAGAGCACCCCGGCCGCCGTGCTGCTCAAGAAGGCTGCTGGCATCTCCTCGGGCTCCAAGCGCCCGAACACCGAAAAGGTGGGCAAGGTGACCCGTAAGCAGCTGGAAGAAATCGCCAAGACCAAGGAAGCCGACCTGACGGCCGCCGACCTGGACGCCGCGGTGCGCACGATTGCCGGTTCTGCCCGTTCCATGGGCCTCGTGGTGGAGGGTTAAGAAGATGGCACAGACCAAGCGTGAGAAGGCCATCAAGGCCGCCGTCGTCCCGGGTAAGGCATATGCCTTCGAGGACGCGATCAAGATCCTGAAGACCGCTACCAAGGCCAAGTTCGTCGAGTCCTTCGACGTTGCTGTGCGCCTGGGCGTGGACGCCAAGAAGTCCGACCAGCAGGTGCGCGGTTCCACCGTGCTGCCGTCCGGTACCGGCAAGAGCGTGCGCGTTGCCGTCTTCGCACCGGCCGGTGCCAAGGCTGACGAAGCCCTGGCCGCTGGCGCAGAAGCCGTTGGCATGGAAGACCTGGCCGAGAAGATGCAGGCCGGCGATCTGAACTATGACGTCGTCATCGCCACCCCGGACGCCATGCGCGTCGTGGGTAAGCTGGGCACCGTGCTCGGCCCGCGCGGCCTGATGCCGAACCCGAAGGTCGGCACCGTGTCGGCCAACCCGGGCGAAGCCGTCAAGAATGCCAAGTCGGGTCAGGTGCGTTACCGCACCGACAAGGCCGGCATCATCCACTGCACCATCGGTAAGGCCGACTTCGCTGAAGACGCGTTGAAGCTGAACCTGCAGGCGCTGCTGATGGACCTGATCAAGGCCAAGCCGGCTACCTCGAAGGGCACCTACCTGCAGAAGGTATCGGTCAGCTCGACGATGGGCCCGGGCGTCACCGTCGACCAGTCGTCGCTGACCCTGAAGTAAGTGTTTCAAGCGGGGGCTGGGCGCATGTCCGGCTCCCGCGATATTTGAAGGCAATCGAAGTGGGGTCCGCCCCGTGACGATAGCCGTCAAAGACCGCAGGCGCGGTCAGTACATACCGGCGACGGGCAGGGATGCTCGCATTGGCAGGGAGTCGCCGCCGGCGCAGTACCGACCGCTTAATCGATTCCTTCGGGAATCACCCTGCGTAGATGGTGCCCTTCTGGAGTTTTTCTGGTTTACGCACGTCTGGGTTCTCCCAGGTTGGCCATCCAGGTCTAGAACGGCCCACCCTTGGAACATCAACCCGATGTTCCCGGCGTCCAGGACGGATGCCGCCCAGGACCGCACACGGCAGGAGCCGTAAGCGGAGTTCAATTGGAGGAGTGCAATGGCTCTCAATCTGTCCCAGAAGCAAGAAGTAGTCGCGGAGCTGGCAGAAGTCGCCGCCAAGGCTCACTCCTTGATCGCAGCCGAATACGCTGGCACCACGGTCTCCCAGATGACCGCGATGCGCAAGCAGGCACGCGAAACCGGCGTTTTCTTGAAAGTTGTCAAGAACACGCTGGCGGCACGTGCAGTGGAAGGTACCGACTACGCGTGCGCCAAAGACGCACTCGTCGGTCCGCTGCTGTACGCGTTCTCGCTCGAGGAGCCCGGCGCAGCCGGTCGCCTGATCAAGGATTTTGCCAAGACCAACGACAAGCTGCAGGCAAAGGTCGTGGCCATCGGCGGGGAACTGTTCCCGGCTGGCCATGTTGACGTGCTGGCCTCGCTGCCGACCCGTGATCAGGCCCTGGCCATGCTGGCCCGCGTCCTGACCGAGCCGGTCACGATGTTCGCCCGCGCCATCAAGGCCATCGGCGACAAGCAGGGTGGTGGCGAAGAAGCCGCTGCCGATGCTGCCGAACCGGCTGCCGAGACCGCCTGAGTCGACGTTTCCGTGGTTCCTGACGGAACCTCAACCCAGAAAATTATCCAAAGGTAATCAAAATGTCCCTTACCAACGAACAGATCGTCGACGCCATCGCCGAGAAGTCCCTGATGGAAGTGATGGAGCTGGTCAAGGCCATCGAAGAGAAGTTCGGCGTCTCCGCCGCTGCTCCGGTCGCCGCAGCTGCTGCTGCTGGCCCGGCTGCTGCCGTGGAAGAGCAGACCGAGTTCGACGTCATCCTGAAGTCGGCCGGCGAGAAGAAGGTCGAAGTGATTAAGGCTGTCCGCGCCATCACCGGCCTGGGCCTGAAGGAAGCCAAGGACCTGGCTGAAGCCGGCGGCATGATCAAGGAAGGCGCTTCGAAGGACGACGCTGCCAAGTTCAAGAAGGACCTGGAAGCTGCTGGCGCGACTGTCGAAGTCAAGTAAGCAGTTCCTTGCCTCGCCATCGAATCACGGCGATGCAGCCAAGGCTGGGGGCGTAAGCCCCCGGCCTTTGGTCGTTTCAACGCATTACCCGATGTAAAGCCCAACACGGGCTGCGGTCATACCCTGTAACAGCAGCGCCGCTGGCGCGCCGGCAGGGTAGTGGATGCAGACGAGTTGGCAGTTGGAAGTAGCAAGAGAAGGCGTGCTGGTGCCGGCAATACCAGCGACTTCCAACTGACAATTTTCATGTTCCCTTCGGGTCGCGCCTGTACGGCGGCCCGCACAGCCAAGGTGAGACCCCATGACGTCATATTCGTTCACCGAAAAGAAGCGTATCCGCAAGGATTTCGGCAAGCAGCGCTCGATCCTCGAAGTGCCTTTCCTGCTTGCCATCCAGGTGGATTCCTATCGCGAATTCCTGCAGGAAAACATTGATCCGGCCAAGCGCCGTGATCTGGGCCTGCACGCCGCCCTGAAGTCGGTCTTCCCGATTGCCAGCTACAGCGGCAACGCTGCCCTGGAATACGTCGGCTACAAGCTCGGCGACCCGGTCTTCGACGAGCGCGAATGCCGCCAGCGCGGCATGAGCTACGGCGCGCCGCTGCGCGTGACCGTGCGCCTGGTGATCTACGACCGCGAGTCGTCGACCAAGGCCATCAAGTACGTGAAGGAGCAGGAGGTCTACCTCGGCGAAATCCCGCTGATGACCGACAACGGCACCTTCATCGTCAACGGTACCGAGCGCGTCATCGTGTCGCAGCTGCACCGTTCGCCGGGCGTGTTCTTCGACCACGACCGTGGCAAGACCCACAGCTCGGGCAAGCTGCTGTACAGCGCCCGCATCATTCCGTACCGCGGCTCCTGGCTGGACTTCGAGTTCGACCCGAAGGACGCGCTGTTCACCCGTATCGATCGTCGCCGCAAGCTGCCGGTGTCGATCCTGCTGCGTGCGCTGGGCTACAGCAATGAAGAAATGCTGGCCGAGTTCTTCGAGATCAACACCTTCCACATCAACCCCGATGAAGGTGTGCAGCTCGAACTGGTGGCCGAGCGTCTGCGCGGCGAAACCCTGAACTTCGACCTGGCCGACGGCGACAAGGTCATCGTCGAAGCCGGCAAGCGCATCACCGCGCGCCACGTCAAGCAGCTGGAAGCCTCGGGCATCGCCGCCCTGGCCGTGCCGGACGATTACATCGTCGGCCGCATCCTGTCGCACGACGTGGTGGACGCCAACACCGGTGAACTGCTGGCCCAGGCCAACGACGAAATCACCGACGAACAGCTGCAGGCCTTCCGCAAGGCCGGCGTCGATGCCGTGGGCACCCTGTGGGTGAACGACCTGGATCGTGGCCCGTACCTGTCCAACACCCTGCGCATCGATCCGACCAAGACCCAGCTGGAAGCCCTGGTCGAAATCTACCGCATGATGCGTCCGGGCGAGCCGCCGACCAAGGATGCCGCGCAGAACCTGTTCCACAACCTGTTCTTCACCTTCGAACGCTACGACCTGTCCACGGTCGGCCGCATGAAGTTCAACCGTCGTGTCGGCCGCAAGGCTGTCACCGGCGAAGCGGTGCTGTACGACCGCAAGTACTTCGGTGAGCGCAACGACGAAGAGTCCAAGCGCCTGGTCGCCGAGCACGCCGACACCTCCGACATCCTGGAAGTGATCAAGGTCCTGACCGAGATCCGCAACGGTCGCGGCGTGGTCGATGACATCGATCACCTGGGCAACCGTCGTGTGCGTTCGGTCGGTGAAATGGCCGAGAACGTGTTCCGCGTGGGCCTGGTCCGCGTCGAGCGCGCGGTCAAGGAACGCCTGTCGATGGCCGAATCCGAAGGCCTGACCCCGCAGGAGCTGATCAACGCCAAGCCGGTCGCCGCTGCCATCAAGGAATTCTTCGGTTCCTCGCAGCTGTCCCAGTTCATGGATCAGAACAACCCGCTGTCGGAAGTCACCCACAAGCGTCGCGTCTCGGCCCTG
Organism: Stenotrophomonas rhizophila; assembly: GCF_000661955.1. Lineage (NCBI taxonomy): Bacteria > Pseudomonadati > Pseudomonadota > Gammaproteobacteria > Lysobacterales > Lysobacteraceae > Stenotrophomonas > Stenotrophomonas rhizophila. The sequence goes on along the minus strand of NZ_CP007597.1, from coordinate 3,630,566 downwards.
GGCCCGGGCGGCCTGACCCGTGAGCGTGCCGGCTTCGAAGTGCGCGACGTTCATCCGACCCATTACGGCCGCGTCTGCACCATCGAAACGCCGGAAGGCCCGAACATCGGCCTGATCAACTCGCTGGCCGTGTACGCCCGCACCAACCAGTACGGCTTCCTCGAGACCCCGTACCGCAAGGTTGCTGACGGCAAGGTCTCCGACGAGATCGAGTTCCTGTCGGCCATCGAAGAGAACGAGTACGTCATCGCCCAGGCCAACGCCCTGACCGATGCCAAGAGCATGCTCACCGAGCAGTTCGTGCCGTGCCGTTTCCAGGGTGAGTCGCTGCTGAAGCCGCCGGCGGAAGTCCACTTCATGGACGTCTCGCCGATGCAGACCGTGTCGATCGCGGCCGCGCTGGTTCCGTTCCTGGAGCACGATGACGCAAACCGTGCACTGATGGGCGCCAACATGCAGCGCCAGGCCGTGCCGACCCTGCGTGCGCAGAAGCCGCTGGTGGGTACCGGTATCGAACGCGCCGTGGCCCGTGACTCCGGTGTGACCGTGAATGCCCGTCGTGGTGGCGAGATCGTGCAGATCGACGCCGGCCGCATCGTGGTCAAGGTCAACGAAGTGGAGATCACCGACGCGACCGACGCCGGCGTGGATATCTACAACCTGATCAAGTACACCCGCTCCAACCAGAACACCTGCATCAACCAGCGTCCGCTGGTGGAAGTGGGCAACGTGGTGGCGCGTGGCGACGTGCTGGCTGACGGTCCGTCCACCGACATCGGCGAACTGGCCCTGGGCCAGAACATGCTGATCGCCTTCATGCCGTGGAACGGCTACAACTTCGAAGACTCCATCCTGCTTTCCGAGCGCGTGGTGGAAGAGGATCGTTACACCACGATCCACATCGAAGAACTGACCTGCGTTGCGCGTGACACGAAGCTGGGGCCGGAGGAAATTTCCGCCGACATCCCGAACGTGTCCGAGCAGGCGCTGAACCGTCTGGACGAGTCGGGCGTGGTGTACATCGGTGCCGAAGTGCGTGCCGGCGACATCATGGTCGGCAAGGTCACCCCGAAGGGCGAAAGCCAGCTGACCCCGGAAGAGAAGCTGCTCCGCGCGATCTTCGGCGAGAAGGCCTCGGACGTGAAGGACAGCTCGCTGCGCGTGCCGCCGGGCATGGACGGCACCGTCATCGACGTGCAGGTCTTCACCCGCGACGGCATCGAGAAGGACAAGCGCGCCCGTCAGATCGAAGAGTCTGAAATCAAGCGCGTCAAGAAGGACTTCGACGACCAGTTCCGCATCCTGGAAGGCGCCATCTACGCCCGTCTGCGTTCGCAGATCGTGGGCAAGGTGGTCAACGGTGGTGCCAACCTGAAGAAGGGCGACACCGTCACCGACGCGTACCTGGATGGCCTGAAGAAGGCCGACTGGTTCGTGCTGCGCATGAAGGACGACGACGCTTCCGAAGCCATCGAACGCGCCCAGAAGCAGATCCAGGCGCACGAGAAGGAATTCGAGCGTCGCTTCGCCGACAAGCGCGGCAAGATCACCGCCGGTGACGACCTCGCCCCGGGCGTGCTGAAGATGGTCAAGGTGTTCCTGGCCGTGAAGCGTCGCATCCAGCCGGGTGACAAGATGGCCGGCCGCCACGGCAACAAGGGTGTGGTCTCCAACGTGGTGCCGGTCGAGGACATGCCGTACATGGCCTCGGGCGAAACCGTGGACATCGTGCTGAACCCGCTGGGCGTGCCGTCGCGTATGAACATCGGCCAGATCCTGGAAGTGCATCTGGGCTGGGCCGCCAAGGGCCTGGGTCGCAAGATCCAGGGCATGCTGGAAGCCCAGGCCGCGATCAGCGACCTGCGCACGTTCCTGGACGATGTCTACAACCACGACAAGACCCAGCACGCCAACCACGTCGACCTGACCCAGTTCAGCGACGAGGAGCTGCTGCGCCTGGCCGGCAACCTGACCGACGGCGTGCCGATGGCCACCCCGGTGTTCGACGGTGCCACCGAAGCCGAGATCAAGCACATGCTTGCCCTGGCCGACCTGCCGCTGAGCGGCCAGACCCAGCTGTATGACGGCCGCACCGGTGAGGCATTCGATCGCCACACCACCGTGGGCTACATGCACTACCTGAAGCTGAACCACCTGGTCGACGACAAGATGCACGCCCGTTCGACCGGCCCGTACTCGCTCGTTACCCAGCAGCCGCTGGGCGGCAAGGCGCAGTTCGGTGGCCAGCGCTTCGGTGAAATGGAAGTCTGGGCGCTGGAAGCCTACGGCGCGGCCTACACCCTGCAGGAAATGCTGACGGTGAAGTCCGATGACGTGCAGGGCCGCAACCAGATGTACAAGAACATCGTCGACGGTGAGCACGAGATGGTCGCGGGCATGCCGGAATCCTTCAACGTTCTCGTGAAGGAAATCCGCTCGCTGGCCATCAACATGGAACTGGAAGACAACTGATGGCGCAGGCGCGGCTGCCCCGGCAGCCGCGCCACCCGTTTGTTCGCTGACAGCCCATCGACAAGATTTCCTCCTTTCGGAGAAACACCATGAAAGACTTGCTGAACCTCTTCAACCAGCAGCGCCAGACGCTGGACTTCGACGCGATCAAGATCGCGCTGGCCTCGCCGGACCTGATCCGTTCGTGGTCCTTCGGCGAAGTGAAGAAGCCGGAAACCATCAACTACCGTACCTTCAAGCCGGAGCGTGACGGCCTGTTCTGCGCCGCCATCTTCGGGCCGGTCAAGGACTACGAGTGCCTGTGCGGCAAGTACAAGCGCATGAAGCACCGCGGCGTGGTCTGCGAAAAGTGCGGCACCGAAGTCACCCTGGCCAAGGTGCGCCGCGAGCGCATGGGCCACATCGACCTGGCCTCGCCGGTCGCGCACATCTGGTTCCTCAAGTCGCTGCCGTCGCGCATCGGCCTGATGCTGGACATGACCCTGCGTGACATCGAGCGCGTGCTGTACTTCGAAGCCTACGTGGTGACCGAGCCGGGCCTGACCGCCCTGGAGCGCCGCCAGCTGCTGACCGAAGAACAGTACCTGCAGGCCCGCCAGGAGCACGGCGACGACTTCGACGCCGCCATGGGCGCCGAGGCCGTGTACGAGCTGCTGCGCACCATCGACCTGCAGTCGGAAATGACCCGCCTGCGCGAGGAAATCTCCAGCACCGGTTCGGAAACCAAGCTCAAGCGCCTCACCAAGCGCATCAAGCTGGTCGAAGCCTTCCTCGAGTCGGGCAACCGTCCGGAGTGGATGGTCATGACCGTGCTGCCGGTGCTGCCGCCGGACCTGCGTCCGCTGGTGCCGCTGGACGGTGGCCGCTTCGCGACCTCCGACCTGAACGACCTGTACCGCCGCGTCATCAACCGCAACAACCGCCTGCGCCGCCTGCTCGAGCTGAACGCGCCGGACATCATCGTGCGCAATGAAAAGCGCATGCTGCAGGAATCGGTCGATGCGCTGCTGGACAACGGCCGTCGCGGCCGTGCCATCACCGGCACCAACAAGCGCCCGCTGAAGTCGCTGGCCGACATGATCAAGGGCAAGCAGGGTCGCTTCCGTCAGAACCTGCTGGGCAAGCGCGTCGACTACTCGGGCCGTTCGGTCATCGTGGTCGGTCCGTACCTGCGCCTGCACCAGTGCGGCCTGCCGAAGAAGATGGCGCTTGAGCTGTTCAAGCCGTTCGTGTTCGCCAAGCTGCAGCGTCGTGGCCTGGCCACCACCATCAAGGCCGCCAAGAAGCTGGTCGAGCGCGAAGAAGCCGAAGTCTGGGACATCCTGGAAGAGGTCATCCGCGAACATCCGGTGATGCTGAACCGTGCGCCGACCCTGCACCGTCTGGGCATCCAGGCGTTCGAGCCGGTGCTGATCGAAGGCAAGGCCATCCAGCTGCACCCGCTGGTCTGCACCGCGTTCAACGCCGACTTCGACGGTGACCAGATGGCCGTCCACGTGCCGCTCTCGCTGGAAGCCCAGCTGGAAGCGCGTGCGCTGATGATGTCCACCAACAACATCCTGTCGCCGGCCAACGGCGAGCCGATCATCGTGCCGTCGCAGGACGTCGTGCTGGGTCTGTACTACATGACCCGCTCGCTGGAAAACAAGAAGGGCGAGGGCATGGCCTTCGCCAACATCGCCGAAGTCAAGCGCGCCTACGACAACCGCGTGGTGGAACTGCACGCACGCGTCAAGGTCCGCATCACCGAAGTGGTGACCGACGAAGACGGCAACAAGCAGAACAAGACCTCGATCGTGGACACCACGATCGGTCGCGCCCTGCTGGCTGAAATCCTGCCGGAAGGCCTGCCGTTCGCGCTGGCCAACACCGAGCTGACCAAGAAGAACATCAGCCGCCTGATCAACTCCAGCTACCGCCAGCTGGGCTTGAAGGACACGGTCGTGTTCGCCGACAAGCTGATGTACACCGGCTTTGCCTACGCAACCCGCGCCGGCGTGTCGATCGGTATCGATGACATGCTGATCCCGGACGAGAAGAAGGGCATCCTCACCGAGGCCGAAGCCGAAGTGCTGGAAATCCAGGAGCAGTACCAGTCGGGTCTGGTCACCGCCGGCGAGCGCTACAACAAGGTGGTCGACATCTGGTCGCGCACCAATGAGCGCATCGCCAAGGCGATGATGGACACCATCGGTACCGAGAAGGTCATCAATGCCAAGGGCGAGACCATCGACCAGAAGTCGATGAACTCCCTGTACATCATGGCCGACTCCGGTGCGCGTGGTTCGCAGGCACAGATCCGCCAGCTGGCCGGTATGCGCGGCCTGATGGCGCGTCCGGATGGCTCGATCATCGAAACGCCCATCAAGGCGAACTTCCGTGAAGGCCTGAACGTACAGGAATACTTCAACTCCACCCACGGTGCCCGTAAGGGTCTGGCCGATACCGCGCTGAAGACCGCCAACTCGGGTTACCTGACCCGTCGTCTGGTGGACGTCGCGCAGGACGTGGTCATCACCGAAGTGGATTGCGGTACCACTGAAGGCCTGACCATGACCCCGATCGTGGAAGGCGGCGACGTCGTGGAGCCGTTGAAGGACCGCGTGCTGGGTCGTGTCGTGGCCGAGGACGTGTTCCTGCCGGGCAATGACGAAGATCCGATCGTGACCCGCAACACGCTGCTGGACGAAGCGTGGGTGGCCAAGCTTGAAGATGCCAGCGTGCAGTCGGTGAAGGTCCGTTCGACCATCTCCTGCGCCTCGGCCTTCGGCGTGTGCGCCCATTGCTACGGCCGCGATCTGGCCCGTGGCCACATCGTCAACATCGGCGAAGCGGTCGGCGTCATCGCCGCCCAGTCGATCGGTGAGCCGGGTACCCAGCTGACCATGCGTACGTTCCACATCGGTGGTGCGGCATCGCGTGCGGCTGCCGTGGACAACATCACGGTCAAGACCACCGGTTCGGTCAAGTTCAACAACCTCAAGTCGGTGGCGCATGCCAGCGGTTCGCTGGTTGCGGTCTCGCGCTCGGGTGAAATCTCGGTGCTCGATGCCCACGGTCGTGAGCGTGAGCGCTACAAGCTGCCCTACGGTGCCACCATCACCTCCAAGGACGCCGACTCGGTCAAGGCTGGCCAGACCGTCGCCAATTGGGACCCGCATAACCACCCGATCGTGTCCGAAGTGGCGGGTTTCATCCGCTTCATCGACTTCATCGACGGCGTCACCGTCATCGAGAAGACCGACGAACTGACCGGCCTGGCGTCGCGTGAAATCACCGACCCGAAGCGTCGTGGCTCGCAGGCCAAGGACCTCCGTCCGATCGTGCGTATCGTGGATGCCAAGGGCAATGACCTGACCATCCCGAACACCGATCTGCCGGCCCAGTACCTGCTGCCGCCGCGCTCCATCGTCAACCTGCAGGACGGTGCCGCCGTCGGCGTGGGTGACGTGGTCGCCAAGATCCCGCAGGAAGCGTCCAAGACCCGCGACATCACCGGTGGTCTGCCGCGCGTGGCCGACTTGTTCGAAGCGCGCAAGCCGAAGGATCCGGCGATCCTGGCCGAGCGTTCGGGCATCATCAGCTTCGGTAAGGACACCAAGGGCAAGCAGCGCCTGATCATCAAGGACACCGATGGTTCGGAACACGAAGAGCTGATCCCGAAGTACCGTCAGGTGATCGTGTTCGAAGGCGAACACGTGACCAAGGGCGAAACCATCGTGGACGGCGAGCCGAGCCCGCAGGACATCCTGCGTCTGCTGGGTGTCGAGCCGCTGGCGGCCTACCTGGTCAAGGAAATCCAGGACGTGTACCGCCTGCAGGGCGTGAAGATCAACGACAAGCACATTGAAGTGATCACCCGCCAGATGCTGCGCAAGGTCGAAATCACCGACCAGGGCAGCAGCAAGTTCCTGAATGGCGAGCAGGCCGAGCGCCAGCGCGTCATCGAGGAAAATGCACGCCTGACCACCCGCAACGAGCTGATTGCCCGTTTCGATCCGGTCCTGCTGGGTATCACCAAGGCGTCGCTGGCCACCGAATCGTTCATCTCGGCTGCTTCCTTCCAGGAAACCACCCGCGTGTTGACCGAGGCGGCCGTCCGCGGCACCAAGGACAACCTGCGCGGTCTGAAGGAAAACGTCATCGTCGGCCGTCTGATCCCGGCCGGTACCGGTCTGTCGTACCACGCCAACCGCCGCCGCAACGCGAGCGGGCTGACCGATTCGGAAATGCAGACCCTGGCCGGCACCCCGGTCGCGGCCGCACCGGTCGCCGTGGCTGCCCCGGAAGTGGCGGTCGAATCGACCGACGCCGAGCAGGCTGACGAGTGATGAACGGGTCCGGCCCCTGGCCGGACCAAAAGGTAGGACCCGGCCGTTGGCCGGGTCATCGAAAGGGTAGGGCCCCGGCCATTGGCCGCCGGACCCCGCCACTCGGACGCCACCGGCCACTGGCCGGATGGCTGCCGATGAGGTAGGATGCCGGCCCGGTCTCTCAAAGGACCGGGTTGACAACCTGAACGGGGGGCATGGAGAAGGCTCCCCTGTAACGGCCCGGGATCAGGGCTGGCTTGGCGCGTGCGCATTTGACTGCGTTTTCGCCAGGTTGCTACAATCGTCTGTCTCAGCAGGCCGGTTTCTTGCCTGCTCGCACATATCCGCATTCATGGCCGGTTTTTTCACTGGCCTCTCTCAGAAGAACATACTGATGGCGACGATCAATCAGCTTGTCCGCAAGCCGCGGCAGGCAACCACTTATAAGAGTGCCTCCCCGGCCCTCGATAAGTGCCCCCAGCGCCGTGGCGTCTGCACGCGCGTGTACACCACCACTCCGAAGAAGCCGAACTCGGCGCTTCGCAAGGTTGCCAAGGTTCGCCTGACCAACCAGGAAGAAGTGATTAGCTACATCGGCGGCGAAGGCCACAACCTGCAGGAACACTCCGTGGTCCTGATCCGTGGCGGTCGCGTCAAGGATCTGCCAGGTGTGCGTTACCACACCGTGCGTGGCTCGCTGGACGCCTCCGGCGTTGCCAAGCGTCGCCAGGGCCGTTCCAAGTACGGCGCCAAGCGTCCGAAGAGCTAAGGGAAAGTACACATGTCTCGTAAAGGTAATACGCCGCAGCGCTCTGTCCTGCCGGATCCGAAGCACGGAAGTGAAACCATCGCTCGTTTCATCAATATGGTGATGCTGAGCGGCAAGAAGTCGGTCGCTGAAAAGATCGTCTACGGTGCCATGGACGTGATCGGCGAAAAGAACCCGAACTCCGTCGAGCTGGTGCAGAAGGCTCTGGACAACGTGGCTCCGTCGGTCGAAGTCAAGTCCCGTCGCGTCGGTGGTGCCACCTATCAGGTGCCCGTCGAAGTGCGTTCGTCGCGCAAGATGGCCCTGGCCATGCGTTGGCTGATCGACTCGGCCCGTAAGCGTGGTGAAAACACCATGCCGAAGAAGCTGGCTGCCGAACTGCTGGACGCCTCGGAAAACCGTGGCGGCGCCATCAAGAAGCGCGAAGAAACCCACCGCATGGCCGAAGCCAACAAGGCATTCGCCCACTACCGCTGGTGAGTTTGACGGCCTTGCAAAACAGGCAGAGCGGCACTACGTATTAGTGCCGCTTCGCGGCACCTGGGGTGCCGCGCCAATCCGAAGGCCGCCGAAAGGCGGCGTTCGGCCATCCGAATTCCAAGAAATTGAGAGGCTCCCGTGGCCCGCACCACTCCCATCGAGCGTTACCGTAACTTCGGCATCATGGCTCACATCGATGCCGGCAAGACCACCACGTCCGAGCGCATCCTGTTCTACACCGGCAAGAGCCACAAGATCGGTGAAGTGCACGACGGCGCTGCCACCATGGACTGGATGGAGCAGGAGCAGGAGCGTGGCATCACGATCCAGTCCGCTGCGACCACTGCGTTCTGGAAGGGCATGGACAAGTCCCTGCCGGAGCATCGCTTCAACATCATCGACACCCCCGGACACGTCGACTTCACCATCGAAGTAGAGCGCTCGCTGCGCGTGCTCGACGGTGCGGTGTTCGTGCTGTGCGCCGTCGGTGGCGTGCAGCCGCAGTCCGAAACCGTGTGGCGCCAGGCCAACCGGTACAAGGTGCCGCGCATTGCCTTCGTCAACAAGATGGACCGCACCGGTGCCAACTTCACCAAGGTCGTTGGCCAGCTGAAGGCCAAGCTCGGCGCCACCGCCGTGCCGATGCAGCTGCCGATCGGCGCTGAAGACGGCTTCAAGGGCGTGGTCGACCTGATCAAGATGAAGGCCATCCATTGGGATGAAGCCTCGCAGGGCATGAAGTTCGAGTACCTGGAAATCCCGGCCGACATGCAGGCGGAGGCCGACGAGGCCCGCACCTACATGATCGAAGCCGCGGCTGAAGCCAGCGAAGAGCTGATGGAAAAGTACCTGGGCGGCGAAGAGCTGACCGAGGCCGAGATCGTCGAAGCCCTGCGCGTGCGCACCCTGGCGACCGACATCGTGCCGATGTACTGCGGTTCTGCGTTCAAGAACAAGGGCGTGCAGGCCATGCTGGACGGCGTGGTGCAGCTGCTGCCGTCGCCGATCGACGTGCCGGACGTGACCGGTACCGACGTCGACGATGAAACCGTTGCGCTGAGCCGCAAGTCCGACGACAAGGCCCCGTTCTCGGCCCTGGCGTTCAAGATCATCACCGACCCGTTCGTGGGCGCGCTGACCTTCTTCCGTGTCTATTCGGGCACGCTGAACGCTGGCGACCAGCTGCTGAACTCGGTTAAGGGCAAGAAGGAGCGCATCGGCCGCATCCTGCAGATGCACTCCAACGATCGTGAAGAAATCAAGGAAGTGCTGGCCGGTGACATCGCCGCGGCCGTGGGCCTGAAGGACACGACCACCGGTGACACCCTGTGCTCGCAGGACCACCCGATCATCCTGGAGCGCATGGTGTTCCCGGAGCCGGTCATCTCGATGGCCGTCGAACCGAAGACCAAGTCCGATCAGGAAAAGATGGGTCTGGCGCTGGGCCGTCTGGCTCAGGAAGATCCGTCGTTCCGCGTCAAGACCGACGAAGAATCCGGCCAGACCATCATCTCGGGCATGGGCGAGCTGCACCTGGACATCATCGTGGATCGCATGAAGCGCGAGTTCAACGTTGAAGCCAACGTCGGCAAGCCGCAGGTTGCGTACCGCGAAACCATCCAGATGGCCGACGTCAAGTCGGACTACAAGCACGCCAAGCAGTCCGGTGGTAAGGGTCAGTACGGTCACGTCGTGATCGAGCTGTCGCCGATCACCGCTGAAGACCGTGCCGATCCGAAGATTGCCCCGGCGATCAAGGATGACTTCCTGTTCATCAACGACATCACCGGTGGCGTGATTCCGAAGGAATTCATTCCGTCGATCGAAAAGGGCCTGCGCGAAACCATCACCAGCGGTCCGCTGGCGGGCTTCCCGGTCGTGGACGTCAAGGTGAAGCTGGTGTTCGGCTCGTACCATGACGTCGACTCCTCGGAAATGGCGTTCAAGCTCGCGTCCTCGATGGCCTTCAAGCAGGGCTTCCAGAAGGCCAAGCCGGTCCTGCTGGAGCCGATCATGAAGGTCGAGATCGTGACCCCGGAGGATTACCAGGGTGACGTGATGGGCGACGTCAGCCGTCGTCGTGGCGTGCTGCAGGGTTCGAGCACCACCGGTGACGGTTCGGCGAGCATCATCAACGCGATGATCCCGCTGGGCGAAATGTTCGGTTACGCCACCTCGCTGCGTTCGCAGACCCAGGGTCGCGCAACGTTCACGATGGAATTCGACCACTACGAGCCGGCGCCGAACAACATCGCCGAATCCGTGATCAAGAAGGCCTGAGCGTAAGCTCAGGTCTCAACCTCTTTCTTTCTGACATTCAAGGGCTACAACAATGGCAAAGGGTAAGTTCGAGCGCACCAAGCCGCACGTCAACGTCGGCACCATCGGTCACGTCGATCACGGCAAGACCACGCTGACCGCCGCACTGACCAAGATCGGTGCCGAGCGCTTCGGTGGCGAGTTCAAGGATTACTCCTCGATCGACGCCGCGCCGGAAGAAAAGGCACGTGGCATCACGATCTCGACCGCACACGTCGAGTACGAATCCACCGAGCGTCATTACGCCCACGTGGATTGCCCGGGCCATGCTGACTACGTCAAGAACATGATCACCGGTGCCGCCCAGATGGACGGCGCGATCCTGGTCTGCTCCGCTGCTGACGGCCCGATGCCGCAGACCCGCGAGCACATCCTGCTGTCGCGCCAGGTCGGCGTGCCGTACATCGTCGTGTTCCTGAACAAGGCCGACATGGTGGACGACGCCGAGCTGCTGGAACTGGTCGAAATGGAAGTCCGCGAGCTGCTGAGCAAGTACGACTTCCCGGGCGACGACACCCCGATCATTGCGGGTTCGGCCCGTCTGGCGCTGGAAGGCGACCAGAGCGATATCGGCGTGCCGGCCGTGATCAAGCTGGTCGAAGCTCTCGACAGCTGGATCCCGACCCCGGAGCGTGACATCGACAAGCCGTTCCTGATGCCGGTGGAAGACGTGTTCTCGATCTCGGGCCGCGGCACCGTGGTGACCGGTCGTATCGAGCGCGGCGTGATCAAGGTCGGCGAAGAAATCGAAATCGTCGGTATCCGTCCGGTCCAGAAGACCACCGTCACCGGCGTGGAAATGTTCCGCAAGCTGCTCGACCAGGGTCAGGCAGGCGACAACGCCGGTCTGCTGCTGCGCGGCACCAAGCGTGACGACGTCGAGCGTGGCCAGGTCCTGGCCAAGCCGGGTTCGATCAAGCCGCACACCCAGTTCGACGCCGAAGTGTACGTGCTGTCGAAGGATGAGGGCGGCCGTCACACCCCGTTCTTCAAGGGCTACCGTCCGCAGTTCTACTTCCGTACCACCGACATCACCGGCGCTTGCGAACTGCCGGAAGGTGTGGAAATGGTGATGCCGGGCGACAACGTGAAGATGGTTGTCACCCTGATCAACCCGGTCGCCATGGACGAAGGTCTGCGCTTCGCGATTCGCGAAGGCGGCCGTACCGTCGGCGCCGGCGTGGTCTCCAAGATCCTGGCGTAATCTGCTAGAATCTTCGCCCCGATGTTGCCTGGGTAGGGCATCGGGGCGGAACTAAATGGGAAAAGAGGCGCAGGACGCACCTCGTGTTCCCCGGACCAGGAAGGGTCGCGCCATTCAGGCAGTGTCAACAGGTCCCCTGTTGACCGCCGCGTTGTATGCGCGCTATACTTTTTGTCTGGGCAGATCGGGAGACCGGTCTGCCTCGATTTTTGAGGTCTACGGAAAGATCTTGTCGCCGCACGGGAATGTGCGGCGTCTGCATTCAGGATATTCATGGGACAAGGCAACCCAGAGGCCTTGTCCGTCGCTCTTTTAACGAAGGAACCCACCGTCATGGCGGACCAAAAGATCCGGATTCGGCTGAAGGCGTTCGATCATCGTTTGATCGACCGTTCGGCCAGCGAGATCGTAGAAACGGCAAAGCGGACCGGCGCGCAAGTGCGTGGCCCGATCCCCCTGCCGACCAAGATCGAGCGTTACACCATTCTCGTTTCCCCGCACGTCGACAAAGACGCGCGTGACCAGTACGAGACCCGCACGCATAAGCGCGTGCTCGATATCGTTGACCCGAACGACAAGACCGTGGACGCGCTGATGAAGCTCGAACTGGCTGCCGGCGTCGACGTTCAGATCAAGCTGACCTGAGGACTACGACCATGACGAAGAAATATTCGTTGGGCTTCGTGGGCCGCAAGGCTGGCATGAGCCGCGTGTTCACCGAAGATGGCCAGGCCATCCCGGTAACCCTGATTGAAGCTACCCCGAACCGCATCGCGCAGATCAAGACCGTCGAAGCTGACGGCTACAGCGCCGTGCAGGTGACCGTCGGCGCGCGTCGCGCTGCCCTGGTCAACAAGCCGGAAGCCGGTCACTTCGCCAAGGCGAAGGTCGACGCGGGCCGTGGCCTGTGGGAATTCCGCGTTGAAGACGCCCAGCTCGGCGATTTCGCCGTCGGTGGCGAAGTCAAGGCGGACATCTTTGAAGTCGGCCAGATCGTCGACGTCCAGGGTGTCACCAAGGGTAAGGGCTTCCAGGGCACCATCAAGCGCTACAACTTCCGTATGGGTGACGCTACCCACGGCAACTCGCTGTCGCATCGCGCGCCGGGTTCGCTGGGTCAGCGCCAGACGCCAGGTCGCGTGTTCCCGGGCAAGAAGATGTCCGGTCACATGGGCTCGGTGCAGCAGAGCACCCAGAACCTGGAAGTTGTCAAGGTCGACGTCGAGCGCGGTCTGATCGCGGTTCGCGGCGCCGTTCCTGGCGCGGCGGGTGGCGACGTGATCGTCCGTCCGGCGAGCAAGGCATAAGGAGAGATGACGATGGAACTCGTTATCACGGGTAGCAACAACAAGGTCTCGGTCTCCGACGCCGTGTTCGGTCGCGATTTCAGCGAAGATCTGGTTCACCAGGTCGTCGTCGCCTATCGCAACGCCGGCCGCGCCGGCACCAAGGCACAGAAGACTCGCTCTGAAGTGGCTGGTACCACCAAGAAGTCGAAGAAGCAGAAGGGCGGCGGCGCGCGTCATGGCGCACTGACGGCTCCGATCTTCGTCGGCGGCGGTGTCACCTTCGCGGCCAAGCCGCGCAGCTTCGAGCAGAAGGTCAACCGTAAGCAGTACCGTGCAGCCATGTGCGCGATCCTGTCCGAGCTGAACCGTCAGGGCCGTCTGACCATCGTGGAGTCCTTCGATGTCGAAGCGACCAACACGAAGGCTCTGATCGCCAAGCTGGCCGGCCTGGAAGTGGGCAAGCGTCCGCTGATCGTCACCGAAGATGCTTCCGAGCACCTGTACCTGTCGGCGCGCAACATTCCCTACGTGGAAGTGCGTGACGTGCAGGGCCTGGACCCGGTGTCGCTGGTCGGTGCCGACACGGTCGTCATCACCGCTGACGCGGTCAAGAAGGTCGAGGAGTGGCTGGCATGAGCGCCAACGAGAAAATCTTCAGCGTTCTTCGCGCTCCGCGAGTCTCCGAAAAGACCGCGCGCCTGCAGGAACATTCCAACCAGTATGTCTTTGAAGTGTCGAACGAAGCGACCAAGGCCGATGTAAAGGCCGCGGTTGAGCAGCTGTTCGATGTCAAGGTCGAGTCGGTCAACGTGCTGAACGTGAAGGGCAAGAACAAGTCCTTCCGTAACCGCACCGGCCGTCGCGGCGATTGGCGCAAGGCATACGTGCGTCTCGCCGATGGCCAGTCCATCGATGTAACGGCCAAGGCCTGAGGTACATCCCATGCCATTGATGAAATTCAAGCCCACTTCCCCCGGCCGCCGTTCGGCCGTGCGCGTGGTTACGCCCGATCTGCACAAGGGCGCACCGCACGCAGCGTTGCTGGAGCCGCAGAGCAAGTCCGGTGGTCGTAACCACCACGGCCGCATCACCACCCGTCACGTTGGTGGTGGCCACAAGCAGCACTACCGTGTCATCGACTTCAAGCGCAACAAGGAAGGCATTCCGGCGCGCGTGGAACGCATCGAATACGATCCGAACCGCACCGCCCATATCGCCCTGCTGTGCTACGTCGACGGCGAACGCCGCTACATCATCGCACCGAAGGGCCTGAAGGCCGGTGACCAGGTGATCGCGGGTTCGGATGCGCCGATCAAGACCGGTAACACCCTGCCGCTGCGCAACATCCCGGTCGGTACCACTGTCCACGGCATCGAACTGAAGCCGGGCAAGGGTGCTCAGATCGCACGTGCCGCCGGCGCCGCCGTGCAGCTCGTCGCTCGTGAAGGTATCTACGCCACCCTGCGCCTGCGCTCGGGTGAAATGCGTAAGGTGCCGGTCGAGTGCCGCGCCACCATCGGTGAAGTCGGTAACGACGAACACAACCTGGAAAAGCTGGGCAAGGCTGGCGCCAAGCGCTGGCGCGGTGTCCGCCCGACCGTTCGTGGTGCTGCCATGAACCCGGTTGACCATCCGCACGGTGGTGGTGAGGCGAAGGCCGGCCAGGGTAATCCGCATCCGGTCACCCCGTGGGGTGTTCCGACCAAGGGTTACAAGACGCGCAAGAACAAGCGCACCCAGCAATTCATCGTCCGCGATCGTAGGGGCTAATCGACCATGGCACGTTCACTCAAGAAGGGCCCGTTCGTCGATCACCACCTCGTCAAGAAGGTGGAGGCCGCTGCGGGTAGCAAGAAGCCGATCAAGACCTGGTCGCGCCGTTCGATGATCCTGCCGGAAATGGTAGGCATCACCATCGCCGTTCATAACGGCAAGAACCACGTTCCGGTGCTCGTCAACGAGAACATGGTCGGCCACAAGCTCGGCGAATTTGCCATCACCCGGACCTTCAAGGGTCACGGTGGTGACAAGAAGTCGGGCAAGTAAGGAGAGATGACAATGGAAGCGAAAGCAATCCTGCGCTCCGCGCGCATCTCTGCGCAGAAAGCCCGCCTGGTCGCTGACCAGGTGCGCGGCCTGCCGGCCGAGCGTGCGGTCAACCTGCTGAAGTTTTCGGATAAGAAGGCTGCCCACCTGATCAAGAAGGTGGTGGAGTCGGCTATCGCAAATGCCGAAAACAACCAGGGCGCCGACGTCGACGAGCTGAAGGTTCAGACCATCATGGTAGATGAAGGTCCGACCCTGAAGCGTTTCATGGCGCGGGCGAAAGGCCGCGGCACCCGCATCCTCAAGCGCACCAGCCACATCACTGTGGTTGTGGGCGCCGGCAAGTAAGCGGAAAGGAAAACACCATGGGTCATAAAGTTCATCCGATTGGTATCCGCCTCGGTATTTCCAAGGACTGGAACTCCAAGTGGTACGCCAACAAGGGCGAGTTCGCTGGTTACCTGGCGGCCGACCTGAAGGTGCGGGAAATGCTGCGCAAGAAGCTTGCGCAGGCCGGCATCAGCAAGATCCTTATCGAGCGTCCGGCAAAGACCGCTCGCGTGACGATCCACACCGCCCGTCCGGGCGTGGTGATCGGCAAGCGCGGTGAGGACATCGAAAAGCTGCGTAAGGAAGTGAGCGAAATGATGGGCGTTCCGGCGCACATCAACGTCACCGAAGTGCGCAAGCCCGAGCTGGACGCACAACTGGTTGCCGAGTCGATCGCGCAGCAGCTGGAGCGTCGCATCATGTTCCGCCGCGCAATGAAGCGCTCGGTCGGCAACGCGATGCGCCTGGGTGCCCTGGGCATCAAGGTCAACGTGGGTGGCCGCCTCAACGGTGCAGAAATCGCCCGTTCGGAGTGGTACCGCGAAGGCCGCGTGCCGCTGCACACGCTGCGTGCCGACATCGACTATGGCTTCGCTGAAGCCAAGACGACCTACGGCATCATCGGCATCAAGGTCTGGATCTACAAGGGCGAGGTTTTCGATTTCTCCCAGGTTGGCCAGGAAAAGCAGGACGATTCCCCGCGCAACGATCGTAACGATCGCGGCGACCGCGGTGACCGTCAGCGCCCGGCTCGTGAAGCGAGGTAACGACAATGTTGCAACCCAAGCGAACCAAGTACCGCAAGGTACACAAGGGCCGTAACGATGGCCTGAGCTGGAGCGCCAACGCTGTCAGCTTCGGCGAGTACGGCCTGAAGGCAACCGCTCATGGTCAGCTGACCGCGCGTCAGATCGAAGCGGCTCGCCGCTCGATCAGCCGCTACGTCAAGCGCGGCGGCAAGATGTGGATCCGAGTGTTCCCCGACAAGCCGATCACCAAGAAGCCCATCGAAGTCCGAATGGGTTCTGGTAAGGGCAACGTGGAGTACTGGGTAGCCCAGATCCAGCCCGGCCGCATGATCTATGAAATTGAAGGTGTGGATGAAAGCGTGGCTCGCGAGGCGTTCCGCCTGGCAGCTGCCAAGCTCTCCGTGACCACCACCTTCGTGACCCGGACGGTGATGTAATGGATATCAAACAACTTCGCGAAAAGTCGGCTGACGATCTGAAGGCCCACCTGACCGACCTGCGTAAGGAGCAGTTCTCGCTCCGTATGCAGCAGGTTACTGGCCAGCTGCCGAAGACTCACGAAACCCGCCGGGTCCGCCGCGAGATTGCTCGCGTCAAGACCCTGCTCGGCAGCACCAAGTAAGGATGGCCGCGATGAGCGACAATACTGAAAACAAAGCGCTGCGCACGGTCGAAGGCCGTGTCGTCAGCAACAAGATGGACAAGACGGTCACCGTGTTGGTGGAACGCCTGGTCAAGCACGCCCTGTACGGCAAGTACATCAAGCGTTCGACCAAGCTGCACGCCCACGACGCCGACAACGCCTGCAACGAAGGCGATGTCGTCCGCGTGACCGAGATTGCTCCGATGTCCAAGACCAAGAACTGGCGCGTGGTGGAAGTCATCACGCGTGCGGCTGAATAAGGAGATCTGAATCATGATCCAGATGCAGAGCTACCTCGAGGTCGCGGACAATTCCGGTGCCAAGGAAGTGATGTGCATCAAGGTGCTGGGCGGCTCCAAGCGTCGCTATGCCCACATCGGTGACATCATCAAGGTCACCGTGAAGGATGCGATCCCGCGCGGCAAGGTCAAGAAGGGTGAAGTGTTCGACGCCGTCGTGGTGCGTACCCGCAAGGGTGTGCGTCGCGCCGACGGTTCGCTGATCCGTTTCGACGCCAACGCCGCGGTCCTGCTCAACAACAAGCAAGAGCCGATCGGCACCCGCATCTTCGGACCGGTGACGCGTGAACTTCGTACCGAGAAGTTCATGAAGATCGTCTCGCTCGCTCCCGAAGTGCTGTGAGCGACAGGAGATAATCATGGCTAACCGTATCAAGAAGGGCGACCAGGTCGTCGTCAACACCGGCAAGGACAAGGGCAAGCAGGGCGAAGTCGTCCGCGTCGACGGCGATCGTGTGATCGTCGCCAACGTGAACATCGTCAAGCGCCACACCAAGCCGAACCCGCAGGCAGGCGTTGCCGGCGGCGTGGTCGAGCGTGAAGCGTCGATCCATATCTCCAACGTGAATGTGCTGAACCCGGCTTCGGGCAAGGGCGAACGCGTTGGTTTCAAGGTGCTGGAGGATGGACGCAAACTGCGTGTGTTCCGCTCCAGCGGTGAGGCGCTCGACGCCTGAGGATGCGCTGATGAATACCCGTCTCGAAAAGTTCTACAAGGAAGAAGTGGTGCCGGCGCTGATGAAGCAGTTCGGCTACACCAATCCGATGCAGGTTCCGAAGCTGGTCAAGGTCACCCTGAACATGGGTGTCGGCGAAGCAGCCACGAACAAGAAGATCCTGGAAAACGCCGTCGCCGACATGGCCAAGGTCTCCGGCCAGAAGCCGATCGTGACCAAGTCCCGCGTCTCGGTGGCTTCGTTCAAGATCCGCGATGGTTGGCCGATCGGCTGCAAGACCACGCTGCGTCGTGAAAAGATGTATGAGTTCCTGGATCGCCTGATCAACATCTCGCTGCCGCGCGTGCGCGACTTCCGTGGTGTCTCGGGTCGTTCCTTCGACGGTCGCGGCAACTTCAACATGGGCGTGAAGGAACAGATCATCTTCCCGGAAATCGACTTCGACGCTGTCGACGCGATCCGCGGCATGGATATCGCCATCACCACCACCGCCAAGACCGACGCGGAAGCGAAGGCGCTGCTCGCAGCGTTCAAGTTCCCGTTCCGTAACTGATACGTCGAGGAAACCGAAATGGCAAAGACCTCCATGGTCAACCGCGATCTGAAGCGCGCCAAGCTGGCCGTCAAGTTCGCTGGCAAGCGTGAAGAGCTGAAGAAGATCATCTCCAGCCCGACCGCTTCCTACGCCGACAAGGCCGACGCTGTCGTGAAGTTGCAGAAGCTGCCGCGCGATTCGTCGCCGAGCCGCCACCGCAACCGTTGCGAACTGTCCGGCCGCCCGCGTGGCGTCTACAGCAAGTTCGGCCTCGGCCGCAACAAGCTGCGCGAAGCCACCATGCGTGGCGACGTGCCGGGCCTGCGCAAGGCAAGCTGGTAAGGGATTCGTCCCGGAACCTGTCCCGCATCCCCTGGATGTGGGGCAGGGGGACCGACCGGTTGTTCAGGTTTGTTCCCAATTAAGGAGTCCGACGCAAGTCGGGCTCTTTTTGCCGTATACTCCCGCGTCTTGCTCCGTCACAGGGGCTGGCGTAGAGCGGACCGCTGGTCCGCTGAACAGGTAACAAGGGTTCTGGCCCATCCCAGGAACACAGCAAGATTTTCGCGAAAGCGGATATCGGTGCACTCAAAGGTATCGACTATGAGCATGACTGATCCCATCGCCGACCTGCTGGTACGCATCAAGAATGCGGCCGCGGTTGGCAAGCAGACGGTGAAGGCACCGTCCTCCAAGATCAAGGTTGCAATCGCAGAAGTGTTGAAGGCCGAGGGCTACATCACCGACCTGCGCGTGACCAAGATCGAGAACAACAAGGCCGAGCTTGAAATCGTCCTGAAGTATTTCGAAGGCAAGCCGGTCATCGAGACCCTGAAGCGCTTCTCGCGTTCGGGCCTGCGCCAGTACCGTGGCAAGTCTGAGCTGCCGAAGGTCCTCAACGGCCTGGGCATCTCCATCATCTCCACCTCCAAGGGCATCATGACTGATGCGCAGGCGCGCCAGTTGGGCGTCGGCGGCGAAGTCCTGTGCTTCGTGGCCTAAGGCGAGAAGGAACCAACTATGTCCCGCGTAGCCAAGAAGCCGGTCAACCTGCCCAAGGGCGTTGAACTGAACATCCAGCCGGAATCCGTCAGCGTGAAGGGCCCGAAGGGCTCCCTGTCGCTGCCCAAGGTTGCTGGCGTTGAAATCACCGTCGAAAACGGCGTTGCCAACCTGGGCGCCAACGATCCGAGCCTGCTTGCCCTCACCGGCACCGTGCGCGCGATCCTGGCCAACATGGTCCACGGCGTCACCGAAGGCTTCGAGCGCAAGCTCGAGCTGGTCGGCGTCGGCTACCGTGCCGCCATGCAGGGCAAGGACCTGAGCCTGTCGCTCGGTTTCTCGCACCCGGTCGTGTTCGTGGCGCCGGAAGGCATCACCATTTCGACCCCGACCCAGACCGAAGTTCTGGTCCAGGGCACCGACAAGCAGCGCGTTGGTGAAGTGGCCGCCAAGATCCGTGGCTTCCGTCCGCCGGAGCCCTACAAGGGCAAGGGTGTGAAGTACGCCGGCGAAGTCATCATTCGTAAGGAAGCCAAGAAGGCCTAATCAGGCGCGGGAACTTCCACGGAAACCCGGCCATCACTGGCTGGGTTTCTCAAAGCAAAAGCCCGCTTCACTTCAGCTTTCAAGGAACTCAAATCATGAGCATCAACAAGAACATCGCCCGCCTGCGTCGCGCCAAGTCGACCCGTGCACACATCCGCGTTCTCGGCGTGCCGCGTCTGTCGGTGCTGCGCACCGGTCAGCACCTGTACGCCCAGGTCTTCACCGCCGATGGCTCCAAGGTGCTGGCTGCTGCCAACACCACCCAGGCCGACGTCAAGGAAGGCCTGAAGAACGGCAAGAACAGCGACGCCGCCGCCAAGGTGGGCAAGCTGGTCGCCGAGCGCGCCAAGGCTGCGGGCATCGAGAAGGTCGCTTTCGACCGCTCGGGCTACCGCTACCACGGCCGCATCAAGGCACTGGCCGACGCAGCCCGCGAAGGCGGCCTGCAGTTCTAAGGGATTCGGGGGCAGGGCTCAGCCCTGCCTCCACCTGCCTGCCGGCGCGGGTTGCGCCGGGCGACGTCCTTCTTCTGCAGGGGCGAACGATTCACCGCACCACTTCACAGCTATAAGCGGCCTCGAGCCGTACATACTCAATCAATCAAGGAATCAACATGGCAGAAGAACGTCAGCAGCGGGGTCGCGATCGCGACCGTAACCGCGAAGAGAAAGTCGACGACGGCATGATCGAAAAGCTGGTCGCGGTCAACCGCGTCAGCAAGACCGTCAAGGGTGGTCGTCAGTTCACCTTCACCGCACTGACCGTGGTCGGTGACGGCGCAGGCAAGGTCGGTTTCGGCTATGGCAAGGCACGCGAAGTGCCGGTCGCCATCCAGAAGTCGATGGAGCAGGCGCGCAAGAACCTGGCCGACGTCGATCTGAACAACGGCACCCTGTGGCACCCGGTGAAGTCCGGCCACGGCGCAGCCCGCGTGTTCATGATGCCGGCCTCGGAAGGTACGGGCGTCATCGCCGGTGGTGCCATGCGCGCCGTCCTGGAAGCCGTTGGCGTCAAGAACGTGCTGGCCAAGGCCGTTGGTTCGCGCAACCCGATCAACCTGGTTCGCGCCACGTTGAAGGGTCTGAGCGAAATGCAGTCGCCGGCCCGCATCGCGGCCAAGCGCGGCAAGAAGGTAGAGGATCTCAACCATGGCTAATGACACCACCAAGACCGTCAAGGTCCGTCTGGTTCGCGGCCTGCGTGGTGCCCAGGCGCGTCATCGCCTGTCGGTGCGTGCGCTGGGTCTGGGCAAGCTCAACGATGTCCGTGAACTGAAGGACAGCCCGCAGGTTCGCGGTCTGATCAACAAGGTCCACTACCTCGTCAAGGTTGAGGAATAATCCAATGACCATGCATCTGAATGAATTGAGCCCGGCACCGGGCGCTCGTAAAGAGCGTACCCGCGTCGGTCGTGGTATCGGCTCCGGCCTGGGCAAGACCTGCGGCCGCGGCCACAAGGGTTCGTTCGCCCGTAAGGGTGGCGGCAAGATCAAGGCGGGCTTCGAAGGCGGCCAGACCCCCATGCAGCGTCGTCTGCCGAAGGTCGGTTTCCGTTCCAAGATTGCCAAGGACACCGCTGAAGTGCTGTCCTACCAGCTGGAACGCCTGGAAGCCGGCGAGATCGACTTTGCCGCGCTGCGCGCTGCCAAGCTGGTCCCGAGCTCCGCTAAGCGGGCCAAGATTGTCATGAAGGGCGACGTCACCAAGGCGTTCATCCTGAAGGGCGTCGCTGCAACGGCCAGTGCCAAGGCCGCGATCGAAGCTGCCGGCGGCAGCGTACAGGAGTAAGACATGGCGCAAGCTGGCATTGGCAACCTCGGCGGCGGGCTCGGCAAGTTCACGGAACTTCGCCAGCGTCTGCTGTTCGTCATCGGGGCATTGATCGTCTATCGCATCGGCTGTTATGTGCCGGTGCCGGGCGTGAATCCCGATGCCATGCTTGCGCTCATGCAGGCGCAGGGCGGCGGCATCGTGGACATGTTCAACATGTTCTCGGGCGGCGCCCTGCACCGTTTCAGCATTTTTGCGCTGAACGTGATGCCGTACATCTCGGCGTCCATCGTGATGCAGCTGGCGGTCCATATCTTCCCGGCATTGAAGGCAATGCAGAAGGAAGGTGAGTCGGGCCGTCGCAAGATCACCCAATATTCCCGCATCGGTGCCGTGTTGCTGGCAGTGGTGCAGGGCGGCAGCATCGCGCTGGCGCTGCAGAACCAGCTGTCGCCGAGCGGCGCGCCGGTTGTGTACGCCCCGGGCATGGGCTTCGTGCTCACCGCCATCGTCGCGCTGACCGCCGGTACGATCTTCCTGATGTGGGTTGGCGAGCAGGTCACCGAGCGTGGCATCGGCAACGGCGTCTCGCTGATCATCTTCGCCGGCATCGTGGCCGGCCTGCCGGGCGCGGTCATCCACACCGTGGAAGCCTACCGCGACGGCAACATGAGCTTCATCGCACTGCTGCTGATCGTGCTGGTGGTGCTGGCCTTCACCTACTTCGTGGTGTTCGTCGAGCGTGGCCAGCGTCGGATCACGGTGAACTACGCGCGCCGCCAGGGCGGTCGCAACGCGTACATGAACCAGACCTCGTTCCTGCCGCTGAAGCTGAACATGGCGGGTGTGATCCCGGCCATCTTCGCCTCGTCGATCCTTGCGTTCCCGACGACCCTGGCCATGTGGTCCGGCCAGGCCAGTTCGGCGACCTGGCTGCAGAAGGTGGCCAACGCGCTGGGTCCGGGCGAGCCGCTGCACATGATCGTGTTCGCTGCGCTGATCACCGGTTTCGCGTTCTTCTATACCGCGCTGGTGTTCAACTCGCAGGAAACCGCCGACAACCTGAAGAAGTCGGGCGCGCTGATTCCGGGCATCCGTCCGGGCAAGGCAACGGCCGACTATGTCGACGCCGTGCTGACCCGCCTGACGGCCGCCGGTTCGCTGTACCTGGTGATCGTCTGCCTGCTGCCGGAAATCATGCGCACCCAGCTGGGCGCGTCGTTCTACTTCGGCGGCACCTCGCTGCTGATCGTGGTGGTGGTGGTGATGGACTTCATTGCGCAGATCCAGGCGCACCTGATGTCGCACCAGTACGAGAGCCTGCTGAAAAAGGCCAACCTGAAGGGCGGCAATCGCGGCGGTTTTGCCCGCGGCTGATAAGCCTGTTACACTTTCGTCTTCCTGACGTGATGGTCCTCCGCTTCGCGGACCTGGCCACACAAACGAAGGGCGGCCCCCGCAGCGGTTCCGGGTGGGGGTGAGATCGGGTGGTCCCGCGCGGGAGTAGCGCGGGCGTCACCGGGAAGGGTGCGAAAGTGCCAATTCCTGGAGTCAACCTGATCCGGCGCCGGAGCCTGGGCACACTCCCTGGGCCAAGTTCGTGAAACCTTGTGTTTCACGGGCTTCCAAGTAAACCGGAACCTTGTTAGTATCGCTAGTTCACTTTTTTGATCCATCCTGCCGGATTGGCGCGCCCCATGGTGCGCTGTCGGCCATCACTCAGCTGGAGAACCGCGTCATGGCGCGTATTGCAGGCGTCAACCTGCCAGCCCAGAAGCACGTCTGGGTCGGGTTGCAAAGCATTTACGGCATCGGCCGTACCCGTTCGAAGAAGGTCTGCGACGCCGCAGGCGTTACCTCGACCACCAAGATCCGCGATCTGTCGGAGCCGGAAATCGAGCGTCTTCGTCTCGAAGTCGGCAAGTACATCGTGGAAGGCGATCTGCGCCGTGAAATCGGTATCGCGATCAAGCGCCTGATGGATCTGGGCTGCTACCGCGGTCTGCGTCACCGTCGCGGTCTTCCGCTGCGTGGCCAGCGCACCCGTACCAACGCCCGCACCCGCAAGGGCCCGCGCAAGGCGATCAGGAAGTAAGGGACCTAAGAAATGGCTAAGCCCGTCGCTAAGACCAAGAAGAAGATCAAGCGCGTCGTCACTGACGGCGTCGCCCACGTCCACGCTTCTTTCAACAACACCATCGTGACCATCACCGACCGCCAGGGCAACGCTCTGTCGTGGGCGACCTCCGGTGGCGCTGGCTTCCGCGGTTCGCGCAAGTCCACCCCGTTCGCTGCCCAGGTGGCTGCCGAGAAGGCCGGCCGTGCCGCGCTCGACTACGGCGTCAAGTCCCTGGAAGTCCGCATCAAGGGCCCGGGTCCGGGT
This sequence comes from Stenotrophomonas rhizophila, assembly GCF_000661955.1. Lineage (NCBI taxonomy): Bacteria > Pseudomonadati > Pseudomonadota > Gammaproteobacteria > Lysobacterales > Lysobacteraceae > Stenotrophomonas > Stenotrophomonas rhizophila. Next base: position 3,606,740 of record NZ_CP007597.1, on the reverse strand, counting down.
CGTGAGTCGGCCGTGCGCTCGCTGAACAACGTGGGCTACAAGATCACCAACATCATCGACGTGACGCCAATCCCGCACAACGGGTGCCGTCCGCCGAAGAAGCGTCGCGTCTAAAGGAGCGATAAGAAATGGCTCGTTATATCGGTCCTACCTGTAAGCTCGCCCGCCGCGAAGGCGCCGACCTTTCCCTCAAGAGCCCGGCGCGCGCGCTGGACTCCAAGTGCAAGCTGGAGCAGAAGCCCGGCCAGCACGGCGCCACTGCCCGTAAGGGCAAGCTGTCCGACTACGCTACCCAGCTGCGCGAAAAGCAGAAGGTCAAGCGTATCTACGGTCTGCTGGAGCGTCAGTTCCGCAACTACTACAAGAAGGCCTCGACCAAGAAGGGCAACACCGGCGAGAACCTCCTGCAGCTGCTGGAAACCCGCCTGGACAACGTTGTCTACCGCATGGGCTTCGCTGTGACCCGTCCGGCTGCTCGTCAGCTGGTCTCGCACCGCGGTGTCACCGTGAACGGCAAGTCGGTCAACCTGGCTTCTTACCAGGTCAAGGCTGGCGACGCTGTCGCGCTGTCCGAGAAGGCTGCCAAGCAGCTGCGCGTTCAGGAAGCCCTGACCGTGTCGGCCACGCACGACCTGCGTCCGTCGTGGGTTGAAGTGGATTCCGGCAAGTTCGCCGGCATCTTCAAGGCGGTTCCGGATCGTGCGGACCTGCCTGCGGATATCAACGAAGCGCTGATCGTCGAGTTGTATTCGAAGTAATTCACATTGGAGAATCCCCGGCGACGGCCGGGGATTCACTAGGAGAACCCGCAACATGACGGTTACCGCCAACCAGGTTCTGCGTCCTCGCGGTCCGCAGATCGAACGCCTTACCGACACCCGCGCCAAGGTCGTTATCGAACCCTTGGAGCGTGGTTACGGGCATACGCTGGGCAATGCCCTGCGTCGCGTGCTGCTGTCGTCCATCCCGGGCTTCGCCATCACGGAAGTTGAGATCGACGGCGTGCTGCACGAGTACACCACCCTTGAAGGCTTGCAGGAGGACGTGCTTGAAGTCCTGCTCAACCTGAAGGACGTGGCGATCCGTATGCATACCGGTGACAACGCAACCGTGTCGCTGTCCAAGCAGGGTCCGGGTGTCGTGACTGCTGCCGATATCAAGGTCGATCACAACGTCGAGATCCTCAACAACGACCATATCATTTGCCACCTGACCAAGGACACGGCAATCAATATGCGTTTGAAGGTCGAGCGTGGTTTCGGCTACCAGCCGGCGGCCGCGCGTCGTCGTCCGGATGAAGAAACCCGTGCCATCGGTCGTCTGGTCCTGGACGCCTCGTTCTCGCCGGTCCGTCGCGTCGCCTATTCGGTGGAAGCGGCCCGCGTTGAACAGCGTACCGATCTGGACAAGCTGGTGCTGGACATCGAAACCAACGGCACGATCGATGCCGAGGAAGCCGTGCGCACTGCCGCGGATATCCTCAGCGATCAGCTGTCGGTCTTCGGTGACTTCACCCACCGCGACCGCGGTGCTGCCAAGCCGGCCAACAACGGCGTGGATCCGGTGCTGCTGCGCCCGATCGACGATCTGGAATTGACCGTTCGCTCGGCCAACTGCCTGAAGGCAGAGAGCATTTACTACATCGGCGATCTGATCCAGAAGACCGAAGTGGAACTGCTCAAGACGCCGAACCTCGGCAAGAAGTCGCTGACCGAGATCAAGGAAGTCCTCGCACAGCGCGGTCTTTCGCTCGGCATGAAGCTGGAGAACTGGCCGCCGGCCGGTGTCGCCCAGCACGGCATGCTCGGCTGATCCAGCGCTACGCAAGATGCTTGACCCCGCACCTTCGGGTGCGGGGGCTTTACCCGCAGTACCTCGCATCGACAGGCCAATAGCCTGCGGTGACGGTCGGCCAGGAGGGCCGGCATCGGACCAACCGCAGTCCAAGCAGCAACGCCAGGATGGCGACAGCGATACCCAACCGATCCAACATTCAATCAAGGAATCACGTCCATGCGTCACATGAAGTCCGGCCGCAAGTTCAACCGCACCAGCGCTCACCGCGAAGCAATGTTCAAGAACATGGCTGCCTCGCTGTTCAAGCACGAGCTGATCAAGACCACGCTGCCGAAGGCCAAGGAACTGCGCCGCGTCGCCGAGCCGCTGATCACCCTCGCCAAGGTCGACTCCGTCGCCAACCGTCGTCTGGCGTTCGCCCGTCTGCGTGACAACGAAGCCGTGGGCAACCTGTTCACCATCCTGGGCCCGCGCTACGCGACCCGTCCGGGTGGCTACCTGCGTCTGCTGAAGTGCGGCTTCCGCGCTGGCGACAACGCTCCGATGGCCTACGTCGAACTGGTCGACCGTCCGGCTGCCGTGGCTGAAGCCGTCGAAGAATAATCGACGCGCAACACCCGTAATTCGGTGAAGAACCCGGCCTTGTGCCGGGTTTTTCCGTTTGTGGCCGTGAGAAAAGGCAAGGGCGGCAGTGCAGTACGTCGGTTCCTGCGATGGGCCCTGGTGGGGGTGGGTTTACGGGACACGCTGCAAGTCCCGCTCCGCGGCCCGGCCCAGCCGCTGCGGCTGTGCGTTCGGACGCATGCGAGGCAATGCCTCGCAAGCAATGCGCCCTCACCCATGTAAGCTCCGTCGCCGCATCCATGCGGCTCAGGGTCCCGTAAACCCACCCCCACCAGCGCCTGGACAGTGGCTCGGTGCGCACGGGAAGGGCAAAGCCGTGCTGTCGACCCCAGCGTGCCTTGACGGCGGCTGTGCAGCCCAACCACACCGCTCGATGGCGTGCTGTTCAATGCTGCGGCACCAGCCAACTGTCCAGGCGGCGGTACGGGTGGGTTGGCGGGACCCTGAGCGCCATGGATGGCGCGACGGAGCCTCCAAGGATGGATTTACGGCGTGTCCCGCCAACCCACCCGTGCCGACGCCCCTACTGGGCAACACAGCGTGGGTGTGGACCTTGGAACACGCTGTCTGGTCCAGCGGGCCGATAGCCGGTAGGTCGGCAGGGGCCGGGGCCTGCGGCGCCCTGTTAATCTTGGCGCCTTGCACGTTCACGAGTGTTGCCAATGAATCCACTGCGCTGGAATTACCGCGCCCAGTTCCTGCTGGGGTTCCTGATCTGCGCCGGGCTGCTCGCCTATGCGATCTTCCTGCAGCTGAAGATCGGGCTGGAGCCGTGCCCGTTGTGCATCTTCCAGCGCCTGGCGTTCGCCGCGCTCGGCCTGCTGTTCCTGATTGGCGCCCTGCATGGCCCGCGCGAACGTGCCGGCCGTGGCACCTATGGTGTGCTGGCCTTCATTGCCGCCGCCGTCGGTATGGGCATTGCCGGCCGCCACGTCTACGTGCAGCTGCTGCCCAAGGACATGGGCTCCAGCTGCGGCCCGCCGCTGGCCTTCCTCAGCGAAACCATGGGCCCGCTCGAAGTGTTCCGCACCGTGCTGACCGGCACCGGCGATTGCGGCAACATCGACTGGCGTTTCCTCGGCCTCACCATGCCCATGTGGAGCCTGGTGTGGTTCGTGCTGCTGGCCGGTTGGGCGCTGTACGCCTCGTTCCGCAAGCGCCGCGCCTGACCCGGCGCACCCCGGGCCCGCCGGCATATGGCCGGCGGACCGGGTAGCCGCTTAGAAGTCCTGCTGCAGGCTCAGGTAGGCGCCACGGCGCGGGCCCCACTGCGGCGCGAACACCCCGATGCCGCCGCCGTCGCGCAGTTGGTAGCTGCGGTCCAGCGCGTTGACCAGCGCCAACTGCGCGTGCAGCGGGTGCCCACTGTCGGCGTTGAAATCATGCGCCGCGCTCAGGTTCACCTGCAGGTAGGACGGCAGCTCACCGCCGTTGGGCACGCCTTCGATATCCGAGCGCAGCCCGCTGCCGAACACGTAGTTCGCGCCCACCCGGTTGTGGCCGGCAAAGGCGTAGCTGACCCCGCCTGACGAGGTCAGCTTCTGGTCGTGGTCCAGGTGGATCCAGTTGTCCTGCACGTAGGCCAGCGCCTCCGGGTCCAGGTTGTACTGGCCGGTGAGCACCTGCTTGCCCATCGCCTTGTTGTAGGCCGCATTGACGTACGCGCTGAGCGGCCCCCGGCTGTAGTCCGCGCTGAACTCCACGCCGTGGATGTGGCCGCGGCGGTAGTTGAAGGTGGAGTAGATATAGGCAGCGCCGAACTGGCCTTCGTCCTGCAGGCGATCGACCTTGCGGTCGTACGCGTCCAGGCCCAGGGTCAGGTGCTCGCCAACCTGCTGGGAGATCCCCACGTCGTAGTAGTCGCTGCGCTCGGACAGCGGCGTGGTGCTGCCGATGGCCGGCTGCGCATTGGTGGTGCCGTCGTACAGCGCGATGTCGCTGCCAGCGACCAGTTCACTGGCCGGGGGCGTGAAGTAGCGCGAGTAGCCGGCGTGCACGGTGGTGCTGTCGGTGGCATTCCAGACCACGCCCAGGCGCGGGCTGAGCTGGCCTTCCGTGCCGCCGAAGGCCCGGTAGCGGTCGCCGCGCAGGCCGTAGTTGAGCGTCCAGTCGGTGCCGATGCGCCATTCATCCTGCACGTACAGCGCCGCGGTGCTGGCGTGGAAGGCGCTGGTGTCGGGGATCACAAGGGGCGTGGTGCTGGCCTGGTGGCCGTCCGCATCGACCGGGAACACCCAGGCGGTACTGCCCGCACGCGCACGTTCGCTGTTGTCGTACAGGCCGTAACGCAGGGTGTGGTTGTCGCCGAGCGGGGTGGAGAAGTCGGCCTGCACGGTGGTGGCGCGGTTGCTGCGCTGCACCTGCGAGGCCACCCCGTTGAAGACCAGGTCGCCGGCCACGTCCGGGTTGAACGCCAGGTCGCTGTAACGCTGCCCGGCCGAGACCTGGTAGGCGGTGTCGCCCAGCGTGCCCTGCAGCACCAGCATGCCGAAGCGGGTGGTCTCACGCTGCGTCTCGTCCAGCTGCGCCGACTCCTGCCCGGCGGTATCCAGGTAGCCGAACTGCGGTTCCTGGCCGGGGTTGGTCGGAATCTGGAAGCGGTTGTTGGCGAACCCGGCGAACAGGCTCAGCCGGGTGCTGTCGTTGAGCAGGTAGGTGAGGTCGGCGAACGCCTTGCCCTGGTGGGTGTCGTCATGATCGGGCCGGCGCGAGGCGGTCGGGTTTTCCAGCCCCACCTCGTTCTGGTTGTAGTTGCCGGTCAGGTACCAGCTCCAGCGGCCCTGGCTGCCCCACCAGGAGGCGTTGGGGTTGAGCGTGCCGAACGACCCGGTGGTGAGGCCGGCGCTGCCGCCATTGCCCAGCTCGGCGCCGCTGCGGGTGGTGATGTCCACCACGGCGGCGGTGCGCTCGCCGAACTGGGCCGGCAGTGCACCATCCATCAGGCGGATGCTCTTGATCGTGCGCGCGTCCAGGGTCTGGCCGAAGCCGGAGATGGATTCGGGCAGCAGGACGCCGTTGAGGCGGTACTGCAGGTTGGCGTGGTCGCCCCGCACGTGGACCCCGCCATAGCTGTCCTGGACCACGCCAGGGGCCTGCAGCAGCACCTGGCTGAGCGGGGCCGACGCACCCAGCGGCTGCTTCTGGATGTCCTCGGCGGTGATCTGGTACTGGCTGCTGCCGATGTCCGGCGAAAGGGTGTTGCGGGCCTGGTCGAGCTGGGCACTGACGGTGACCGCATCCAGGTCGGTGACGGCGGGCGTGGCGGGCGCGTCGGCCAGGGCGGGCAGGCTGGTGACGGTGAGGGCGAAGGCAATGGCGGCGGTGAGCGCAGAGGGCTTCATGGGGGCGGCGTTGGGCTGGGCAGGGAAGGGGGTGCCGGCCTGGCAGTGTTACTCCGTAACAAATCATGCGCCTGTCCGCCGGCCCCTGGGCATGCCGTTCGTGGCCGATCGCGCCGGCCGTTTTCCGGCGTTCAGCTGCCGCCGCCGGGCGCGCGGTGCTTTGCGTCGGCGGCGCGCTCTGCGACCATGGCCGGTCCCCACCCCCTGCCGGAAGTCCGTGATGAGCCCGTCCGCCCCGCCCGTAGCCGCTCCTGTCGCGACCGCCGTCGATACCGCCTGGTCGCCGGAAAGCTGGCGCGGCAAGACCGCGCTGCAGATGCCGACCTATCCCGACCCGCTGGCGCTGGACGCGTCCCTGCACGAGCTCAAGCGGCTGCCGCCGCTGGTCACCTCCTGGGAGATCCTGGCGCTCAAGCAGCAGCTGGCCGATGCGCAGGAGGGCAAGCGCTTCCTCCTGCAGGGCGGCGACTGCGCCGAGAACTTCAGCGACTGCGAGTCCACCACCATTTCCAACCGGCTCAAGGTGCTGCTGCAGATGAGCCTGGTGATGGTGCATGGCATGCGCAAGCCGGTGATCCGGGTGGGCCGCTTCGCTGGCCAGTACGCCAAGCCGCGCTCGGCCGATACCGAAACCCGCGACGGCGTGACCCTGCCCAGCTACCGCGGCGATGTGATCAACGCGCCGGAGTTCACCGAGGCCGCCCGCCTGCCCGATCCGCGCCGGATGCTGCAGGCTCACGCGCATTCGGCGATGACCATGAACTTCGTGCGGGCGCTGATCGACGGTGGCTTCGCCGACCTGCACCATCCCGAGTACTGGAACCTGGACTGGGTGCAGCACTCGCCGCTGGCCGCCGACTACCAGAAGATGGTCGCGTCGATCGGCGACGCGGTGCACTTCATGGAGACGCTGGCCGGGGTGCGCGTGCACAACCTCAACCGGATCGATTTCTACACCTCGCACGAAGCGCTGCTGCTGCCCTACGAACAGGCACTGACGCGCCAGGTGCCGCGCCAGCAGGGCTGGTTGAACCTGAGCACGCACTACCCGTGGATCGGCATGCGCACCGCTGCGCTCGACGGCGCGCACGTGGAATACCTGCGCGGCGTACGCAACCCGATTGCGATCAAGGTGGGCCCGTCGGTGCAGCCGGACCAGCTGCTGCGCCTGATCGACGTGCTCAACCCCGATGACGAACCCGGCCGCCTGAGCTTCATCCACCGCATGGGCGCGGCGCATATCGCCGAGAAGCTGCCGCCGCTGCTGGATGCGGTCAAGCGCGACGGTCGCCGCGTGCTGTGGGTGTGCGATGCGATGCACGGCAACACCGAGAGCACCAGCAACGGCTACAAGACCCGTCGCTTCGACAACGTGCGTGGCGAAGTGGAGCTGTCCTTCGACCTGCATGCCGCCGCCGGTACCCGCCTGGGCGGCGTGCACCTGGAACTGACCGGTGAAGACGTGACCGAATGCACCGGCGGTGCGCGCGAGCTGACCGAACGCGACCTGGAGCGTGCCTACCGGTCGTCGGTGGATCCGCGCCTGAACTACGACCAGTCGCTGGAGATCGCCATGGCGATCGTGCGCAAGCAGCAGCATTACGCCGCCTGATGTAGCCGCCGCCGTCCACGCGCGGCTTACATCCGGCTGACACGCTGGTCATCGCCGCGCTGGCACCCTGCGGTCTTCCGTTGAAGACCGCAGGAGCGTGCAGTGACAGTGGACTGGCAACAGGCGGCGTTGTATCTGTGGCCGATCGGCATCGCGCTGGCGGTGGGTTTCACTGGCTGGTGGCTGTTGATGGCGCTGACCCGACGACTCAAGGGCCGTGACTACCGGCGTGCGCGCATTGCCCGGGTGATCAGCCGCCCGCTGGCGTTCGCGCTGCCGTTGCTGTTGCTGATTCCCGCGCTGGAGGCCACGCCGCTGCAGGGGCGCTGGTTGGAGGGTTCGCTGCGCATGCTGCACATCGGGCTGACGGCCTGCTTCATCTGGCTGCTGGTGCGCGCGGTGGCCGCCGGCGAGCAGGCGATCCTGCGCGACCACCCGATGGAGGTGGCCGACAACCTCGAGGCGCGCCGCGTGCAGACCCAGACCCGGGTGCTCAGCCGCGTGTTGATGGGCGCGATCATCCTGGTGGGCATCTCGCTGATCCTGCTCACCTTCCCGATGGTGCGCCAGATCGGCACCGCGTTGCTGGCCTCGGCCGGCATCATCGGCCTGGTCGCGGGTATCGCCGCCAAGCCAGTGTTCGGCAACCTGATTGCCGGCCTGCAGATTGCCTTGACCCAGCCGATCCGGCTGGACGACGTGGTGATCGTGGAGGGCGAGTGGGGGCGGGTCGAGGAGATCGGCAGCAGCTACGTGGTGGTGCGCATCTGGGACGAGCGGCGAATGGTGGTGCCGCTGACGTGGTTCATCGAGAACCCGTTCCAGAACTGGACCCGGCGCAGCGCCGACCTGCTGGGCACCGCGTTCCTGTGGCTGGATTACCGGGCGCCGATTGCGGCGATCCGCGCCGAGCTGGAGCGCATCTGCAAGGGCGAGGCGCTGTGGGATGGCCGGGTGTGCGTGACCCAGGTCACCGAGACCACCGACCACACGCTGCAGGTGCGCCTGCTGGTCAGCGCGCGCAATTCCGGCGATGCCTTCGACCTGCGCTGCATCGTGCGCGAGCGGATGCTGGACTTCCTGGCCCGCGAGCACCCGCAGGCGCTGCCGCGCACCCGTGCCGAACTGCTGCAGCAGCCCGATCCCGGTCTGCGTGGGCCGCGTTCGCAGCCGGCCGAGGATGTGCGCTCGCCGGGCGCCGAGGATGGCGCGCCGGCGATCCAGCCGGAACCGTAACGGGCGTGGTTGGACGGTGCGTCGTCGCCCGACCAACGGTCAGGCGCTACCGGGGTGTGGCCCGGCGAACGGGTGATGGATCGGTGGCGCGAACGTGCCGAAGCCCGGTAGGTACCGACCGTTGGTCGGTACGCCCCCTCAGGGCGGGCTGATATGCGGCAGCAGGCTGTTGGTCCGGAACCGCGGTGGGCGCCGGGCGCGGGTGCGCTGCTCGTAGGCGTAGGCCAGCTCGATCAGGCGTGGTTCGCTCCAGGCCGTGCCCATGAACAACAGGCCCAGCGGCAGGCCGTCCACGTGCGCCATCGGCACGCTCAGGCTCGGGTAGCCGGCCACGGCGGCGGCGCTGTAGCTCTCGCCGGGGAAATCATCGCCCGCGCCGGCGCGGATCGGCCAGGCGACACCGGTGGTCGGTGCGATCAGTGCATCCAGCTGTTGCGCGCGCAGGGCCGCGTCGATGCCCTCCGGTCCGGCCAGGCGTCGTGCCTGGCTGCGCGCAGCGATGTAGGTCGCATCGCCGAGCCCGCCCACCGCGGCCGCCTCGTCCATCAGGTCCTGGCCGAACGGCAGCAGCTCCTTGTCGGCGTGCTCGCGGTTCCAGGCGATCACCTGGTCCAGGCTGCGCACCGGTGCGTTGTAGCGGGTGAGGTAGCGCTGCAGGCCGGCCTTGAACTCATGCAGCAGCACGATGCGCTCGGCATCCTGCCACTGGCCCTGGGTCGGCAGTTGTACCGGCACCACCACGGCGCCGGCCTCGCGCAGCACGCCGATCGCGTGCTGCAGCGCCGGGGCGATACCCGGCAGCTGGTCCAGCGGACCCTGCAGCACCCCGATGCGCGCGCCGCGCAGGCTGTCGGCGTTCAATCGCGCGGTGTAGTCGTACACCGCGCGCCCGGGCATGGTCGCGGTTGCCGGGTCGGCGTCGTCGCGGCCGGCCATGGCGGTCAGCAGGGCGGCGGCATCGGCGACGCTGCGCGTCATCGGCCCGGCGGTGTCCTGGCTGAAGGAGATCGGGATGATGCCTTCGCGGCTGATCAGCCCGACGGTGGGCTTGAGGCCGACCACGCCGTTGATCGCCGCCGGGCAGACGATGCTGCCGTCGGTTTCGGTGCCCACCGCTGCCGCAGCCAGGTTGGCCGACACCGCCACCGCGCTGCCGCTGCTGGAGCCGCAGGGGGTGTGGCTGAGCCGGTAGGGGTTGCGGGTCTGGCCGCCACGTGCGCTCCAGCCGGAGATCGACTGGCTGGAGCGGAAATTGGCCCATTCGCTCAGGTTGGTCTTGCCCAGCACCACCGCGCCGGCCGCGCGCAGGCGGGTGACCAGGAAGGCGTCGTCGGGGCGGAATTTCGCCAGTGCCAGCGAGCCGGCGCTGTTGCTCATCGGGCGTGCGCCGATGTTGTCCTTGAGCAGCACGGGGATGCCGTGCAGCGGACCGCGCAGCTGCCCGTGCCGGCGTTCGGCATCCAGGGCGGCGGCGTCCTTGAGGGCGTCGGGATTGAGCTCGATCACCGCGTTCAGGCGCGGGCCGGCGCGATCAATGCGCGCGATCCGTTCCAGGTAGGCGCGGGTCAGGGTGACGCTGTCCAGGGCACCGGCGGTCATCTGCGCCTGCAGGTCGACGATGTCGGTCTCGGCGTAGGCGAAGGGGGTATCGGGGGTCGGCACGGCAGGGGCGGCGTTGGCTTCGCTGGCGTGAACCGGCGCAGGCGCAGGCGCGCAGCCGCACAGCGACACGATCATCACCATCGATGTCAGCGGCAGACGCATCAGGGTGTCCCGGGAACCGGCGCTCAGGCTAACCAGCCGGTGCCACGCTTTGCAACTCAGTGCGGGGCGGTCGGCGTGGGATGACGCTTGCGGATATCGCGGGCGAGTACGCCGACCACGATCAGGTTGATCACCAGCACCGACCACGAGGCCCAGCCAGGGTGGCGGATGATGGCGTAGATATCGAACGGCAGGTAGATGCCGGCAGTGACGCAGCCCAGCCAGGAGGCCCAGGCCTTGGCGCGCCAGAGGCCCCAGGCCTCGAAGAGATGCAGCACCCCGTAGGCCAGCATGGCCACCGCGGCCAGGTGCACCGCATCGGGATTGATCATGTTGAGCAGCGAGGGCAGGGTGCCGTGATCCGGGTCCAGACTGAAACGCCGGATCAGGGCATTGACCGCCTCACGCAGTGGCTGCGGCCCGAGCATTTCCAGCCCGGTTGCCGCCAACAGCGCCAGGACCGCCTTGCTGGCTTCCAGCAAGGCGATCAGGTGCAACCCCGGATGCTTGTGAGGATCCGGGTTGTAGGGCTTGTCGATCACGACAATGGGTCCGATCAGCCGCCGCGCGAAGCCTTCTTGCGGTCGCTTTCGGTCAGGCCCTTCTTGCGCAGGCGGATTTCCTTCGGGGTGATCTCGACCAGCTCGTCGTCTTCGATGAAGTCCAGGGCCTGTTCCAGCGAGTACTTGATCGCCGGGGTCAGCTGGATCGCATCGTCCTTGCCCGACGCGCGCATGTTGGTCAGCGGCTTGGTCTTGATGGCGTTGACGGTCAGGTCGTTGTCCTTGGAGTGGATGCCGACCAGCTGGCCTTCATACACGTTGTCGCCTTCAGCAGCGAACAGCTTGCCGCGTTCCTGCAGCGGCCCCAGGGAGTACGCCGGGGTGGCACCCGGAGCATTGGCGATCATCACGCCGTTCTGGCGCTTGGCGATCGAACCCTGTTCCTTCGGACCGTAATGGTCGAACACGTGGAACAGCAGGCCCGAACCCTGGGTCAGGGTCTTGAACTCGTTCTGGAAACCGATCAGGCCACGGGCCGGGATCTGGTATTCCAGGCGCACGCGGCCCTTGCCGTCCGGCTCCATGTTCTTCAGCTGGCCCTTGCGGGTGCCCAGCTTTTCCATGACGCCGCCCTGGTGCTGTTCTTCGATGTCCACCACCAGCTGCTCGATCGGCTCCATGGCCTGGCCGTCGATCTGCTTGATGATCACTTCCGGGCGCGACACGGCCAGCTCGTAGCCTTCACGACGCATGTTCTCGATCAGCACCGACAGGTGCAGTTCGCCACGGCCGGAGACCAGGAACTTGTCGGCGTCTTCCAGCTGTTCGACCTTCAGGGCCACGTTGTGGACCTGCTCGCGGTCCAGACGGTCCTTGATCTGGCGGCTGGTCAGGAACTTGCCACCGGACAGGTCCTTGTTGCCGGCGAACGGCGAGTTGTTGACCTGGAAGGTCATCGAGATGGTCGGCTCGTCGACGGTCAGTGCCGGCAGCGCTTCCGGGGTTTCCGGGTGGCACAGGGTGTCGGAGATGGTCAGCTCGGCAATACCGGAGATGGCGACGATGTCACCGGCTTCGGCGGAGTCCTGCTCGATGCGCTCCAGGCCCAGGAAGCCCAGCACCTGCGCGACCTTGCCGTTGCGCTTCTTGCCTTCGCGGTCGATGACCGCAACCTGCATGTTCTTCTTCAGGGTGCCGCGCTGGATGCGGCCGATGCCGATCACGCCCACGAAGTTGTTGTAGTCCAGCTGGCTGATGCGCATCTGGAACGGACCATCCGGGTCCACTTCCGGCTTCGGCGCGTGCTGCATGATCGCTTCGTACAGCGGGGTCATGTCGCCGTCGCGCACGCTGTCTTCCAGGCCGGCGTAGCCGTTCAGGGCCGAGGCGTAGACGATCGGGAAGTCGAGCTGTTCATTGGTGGCGCCGAGCTTGTCGAACAGGTCGAAGACCTGGTCGATCACCCAATCCGGACGCGAGCCCGGGCGGTCGACCTTGTTGACCACGACGATCGGCTTGAAGCCCATCGCGAAGGCCTTCTGGGTGACGAAGCGGGTCTGCGGCATCGGGCCGTCCATCGCGTCGACGAGGATCAGCACGGTGTCGACCATCGACAGCACGCGCTCCACTTCGCCGCCGAAGTCGGCGTGTCCCGGGGTGTCGACGATGTTGATCCGGTTCTTGATACCGGTCTTCTTGTCTTCCCAGGTGATGGCCGTGTTCTTGGCCAGGATGGTGATGCCGCGTTCCTTTTCCTGGTCATTGCTGTCCATCACGCGCTCGGCGAGCACGGTGCGCTCGGAGAGGGTGCCGGACTGCTTGAGCAGCTGGTCGACGAGGGTGGTCTTACCGTGGTCGACGTGGGCGACGATGGCGATGTTGCGAAGATTTTCGATAGACATGCGAAAGGGGGCCAGTCGGCGCCGGATTTGGAAAAAGAAGTCCAACATTATACGGCCAACATGACCAATCGCGAAAAGTGCGTTTCAGGTTGTGCCGCATCCCCATTCAGGTAGTGTCGGCAACGGGCTCGCAAACCCATGATCTCCAGCAGGTTTTGCCTGGCTGCCGGCCAGCGGCCGGCACTACCGCCGTCCCTGAGGCATTCAGCAAAGCGTTTCCGTGCCGGCGCGGAGGTGCCTGGGCGCGTGGCGACGCGTTTGTCCAACAGGCGCCCGTTGGTCAGGGGGCGCGGTGTATCCTATGAGGCTAACGACAAACCCCCGTACCCCAAGGATTTGCATGTCCCTCATCGCCACTTTCGACACCACCCAGGGCCCGATCAAGGTCGAGCTGTTCGCCGACAAGGCCCCGCTGACGGTTGCCAACTTCGTCAACCTGGTCAAGCGCGGCTTCTATGACGGTCTGGTCTTCCACCGCGTGATCCCGGACTTCATGATCCAGGGCGGCTGCCCGAAGGGTCAGGGCACCGGCGGTCCGGGCTACAAGTTCGAAGACGAGAAGAACGGCGTGCGCCATCAGGTCGGCTCGCTGTCCATGGCCAACGCCGGTCCGAACACCAACGGCAGCCAGTTCTTCATCACCCACATCAAGACCGATTGGCTGGACGGCAAGCACACCGTGTTCGGCCAGGTCCTGGACGGTCAGGCCATCGTGGACTCGGTCAAGCAGGGCGACGTGATCCATTCGATCACCCTGGAAGGCGACACCGACGCCGTGCTGGCCGCCCAGGCCGAGCGCGTGGCCGAGTGGAACAAGCTCATCCCGGCCTGATCCACCCCTTGAACGGCCCCCTGCGAAGGGGGCCGTTTCTACGTTTCGGCCGCCCCGCCAGGCATGCCCCCGCCCGCGCGGCCATCTCCCACACAGCTACTTAGCCGGCCAGCGGCCGGCACTACAGCTTCTTAGCAGAGGAAATCCCCATGAAAGCACCTGTTCGTGTTGCCGTGACCGGCGCCGCCGGCCAGATCGGCTACGCCCTGCTGTTCCGCATCGCCTCCGGCGAAATGCTGGGCAAGGACCAGCCGGTCATCCTGCAGCTGCTCGAGCTGCCGGTGGACAAGGCCCAGGCCGCGCTGCGCGGCGTGATGATGGAACTGGAAGACTGCGCCTTCCCGCTGCTGGCCGGCATGGTCGGCACCGATGACGCCGAAGTGGCCTTCAAGGACGCCGACATCGCCCTGCTGGTCGGCGCGCGTCCGCGCGGCCCGGGCATGGAGCGCAAGGACCTGCTGCTGGAAAACGCCAAGATCTTCACCGCGCAGGGCGCGGCGCTGAACAAGGTCGCCAGCCGCAACGTGAAGGTGCTGGTGGTCGGCAACCCGGCCAACACCAACGCCTACATCGCCATGAAGTCGGCGCCGGACCTGAACCCGCGCAACTTCACCGCCATGCTGCGCCTGGACCACAACCGCGCGCTGAGCCAGCTGTCGTCCAAGCTGGGCAAGTCGGTCGGCGGCATCGAGAAGCTGGTCGTGTGGGGCAACCACAGCCCGACCATGTACCCGGACTACCGTTTCGCCACCGCCGACGGTGCGTCGGTTGCCGATGCGATCAACGACCAGGAATGGAACGCCGGTACCTTCATCCCGACCGTGGGCAAGCGCGGCGCGGCGATCATTGAAGCCCGTGGTTCGTCCTCGGCCGCCTCGGCCGCCAATGCCGCCATCGACCACGTGCGCGACTGGGTGCTGGGCAGCAACGGCAAGTGGGTCACCATGGGCGTGCCGTCCGACGGTTCCTACGGCATTCCGGAAGGCGTGATCTTCGGCTTTGCGGTGACCACCGAAAACGGTGAGTACACCCTGGTCAAGGACCTGCCGGTGGACGACTTCAGCCAGAAGTACATCGACAAGACCCTGGCCGAGCTGGAAGAAGAGCGCAGCGGCGTGGCCCACCTGCTGGGTTGATCGACCGGCGGCGACCTGCCGGCCCTGTGCCGGTACGCTGTTGAAAAACGCCGGGCATTGCCCGGCGTTTTTTTGTGGGAAACGCCAACCGCCGCCCCGGTAATGCCGGCCGCTGGCCGGCTCTCGACAATCCCCGGTAATGCCGGCCGCTGGCTGGCTCTCGACAATCCCCGGTAATGCCGGCCGCTGGCCGGCTCTCGACGATCCCCGGTAATGCCGGCCGCTGGCCGGCTCTCGACAATCCCGGTAGTGCCGGCCGCTGGCCGGCTCTCGACGATCCCCGGTAATGCCGGCCGCTGGCCGGCCCGGTGTACGACCAAGGTCGGGCGGTTCGTTCGCCGCCATCGGACTATGCTCGATCCCATGATTCTGTCTGGGAGGGCTGTCATGCGTTACGAAGAGATGTACCGGCGTTCGGTGGATGAACCCGAAGCGTTCTGGGCCGAAGAGGCGCAGCGCATCTACTGGCATAAAGCGCCGGAGCAGATCCTCGATTACAGCAACCCGCCCTTCCGGCGCTGGTTCGTCGGCGGGGAAACCAACCTCTGCTACAACGCCGTGGACCGCCACCTGGTCGATCGCCCGGACCAGCTGGCACTGGTGGCCATTTCCACCGAAACCAACGTCACCCGCGAGATCACCTACCGGCAGCTGTACCGCGAAGTGAATGCCTTCGCAGCGGTGCTGCAGCGCCTGGACGTGCAGCGTGGCGACCGTGTGGTGATCTACATGCCCAACATGGCCGAGGCGGTGTTTGCGATGCTGGCGTGCGCGCGCATCGGGGCGATCCACTCGGTGGTGTTCGGCGGCTTTGCCGCGCATAACCTGGCGCTGCGCATCGACGATGCCGAACCCAAGCTGCTGATCGCTGCCGATGCCGGCAAACGCGGTGGCAAGGTGATTCCGTACAAGGCGATGGTCGATGCGGCATGTGCCGAAGCCACCTCGCCGCCGCCGCACGTGCTGATCGTCTCGCGCGGGCTGGACCCGGCCGAACCGAAGGTGGCCGGTCGCGATGTCGACTACGCCACGCTGCGCGCCGAGGTGGGCGACCAGGACGTGCCGGTGGTGTGGCTGGAAGCCAGCGAGCCCAGCTACCTGCTGTATACCTCCGGCACCACCGGCAAGCCCAAGGGCGTGCAACGCGACGTGGGCGGCTACGCGGTGGCGATGGCGCAGTCGATGCAGACCGTGTTCGACTGCAAGCCGGGCCAGGTGATGTTCTCCACCTCCGACGTGGGCTGGGCGGTGGGCCATTCCTACAACGTGTACGGCCCGCTGATCGGCGGCTGCACCTCGCTGCTGTACGAAGGCCTGCCAACCAACCCGGACCCGGGGATCTGGTGGGCGTTGTGCGAGCAGTACAACGTGCGCACGCTGTTCTCGTCGCCCACCGCCATCCGCGTGCTGAAGAAGCACGACACCGACTTCATCACGCGCCACGACCTGGATGCGCTCAAGTACGTGTTCCTGGCCGGCGAGCCGCTTGACGAACCCACCGCGCACTGGATCAACGACGCGCTGGGCAAGCCGATCATCGACAACTACTGGCAGACCGAAACCGGCTGGCCGGCGCTGACGTTGCTGCCCGGGGTGGACATGAAGCCGGTGCGGTTCGGCTCGCCCGGGTTCCCCAACCTCGGCTACAAGATGAAGGTCATCGACGAGAACACCGGCGATGAAGTGGCGCCCGGGCAGAAGGGCGTGCTGGTGATGACCCCGCCGTTGCCGCCGGGCTGCATGAGCACGGTATGGAAGGACGACGACCGGTTCCTGCAGAGCTATTTCAGCCACTTCAAGGAGCTGCTGTACAGCTCGCTGGACTGGGCGATCCGCGACGCGGACGGCTACACCTTCATCCTCGGCCGCACCGACGATGTGATCAACGTGGCCGGGCACCGGCTGGGCACGCGCGAGATCGAAGAGTGCATCTCCGGCCACCCGCTGGTGGCCGAGGCGGCGGTGATCGGGGGCAAGGACGAGCTCAAGGGCCAGGTGCCGCTGGTGTTCGTCACCCTGCGCCAGGCAGTGGACGGCGATGGCAGCACGGTGATCACCGAGATGATGCAGCGGGTCACCAACTCGCTCGGTGCACTGGCGCGGCCGGCACACATCCATATCGTCAATGCGCTGCCCAAGACCCGGTCGGGCAAGCTGCTGCGGCGCTCGCTGCAGGCGCTGGCCGAAGAGCGCGATCCGGGTGATCTGTCCACGCTGGATGATCCGGGGGCACTGGACGAGATCCGGCGCGCGCTGGGGCACTGACGCTCGCCGTCCGTTTCGCAGGGTACAAACGCGCAGGCGCGGCGCCGGAAGGGCCCGCGTCGGGTGCGGGTCTCCAGGGAGCACGGCATGGCTATCGACCACAGGATGCGGGCAAGCAAAGCGCTGGTAACGGCGATCGGCTGGTGCTGCCTGCTGGGCTATGCGATCTATCTGATCGCCGCGGCCTGGTGGCACTCCCGGCCGCTGAACATCCTCCAGGTGATCGTGGTGCCGGTCCTGCTGCTGGTGGTCATCCGAGCCATCCGCAGGTACCTGCAGTTCCGCGCGAACCCCTGACCGGCGCGTGCTGCAACGCATTATCGGTGTCGGCCAGCGTCAGGTAAGCTCCGGTAGTGACCGCTGCAGGCCCCAGGGCCGGGCGTCGCGCGCTGGGGACACGGCGCGCGGGGGCGCCGGCGTGGAGATCCGCCTGGAACGGTCGCAAGGGGGCGCACGTGCACCGGCCAACGGCCGGAGGACGGGCGTGGCAATGCAGCACGCAACAGGGGGAAGTACATGGCCTACATCCATGGCAAGACGGCCGCCGGCCGCCAGGAAATCGAAGACCGTGCACGTCGGCTGCCGCCGGCGTTGCGCTCCATTCTGCTGATGGTGGATGGTCAGCGCGATGACGATGCGTTGACCGCCTTGTTGCCGGGCCTGCGCGCGCCGGACGACGCGCTGGCCCAGTTGGCAGAGATGGGTCTGATCGACGTGGTCGGCGGTGCCGTCGCGCCGCCCGCCGCGCGTGCGCTCACCGCCGGGCGCGAGCAGGACCCGGATCTGTACAAGCGCCTGTACGACTGGATGAGCGAATCGGTGCGCCGCCATCTGGGCCTCAAGGGCTACTTCATGCAGCTCAAGATCGAGCGCTGCACCAATGCGGCAGGGCTGGAAAAGCTGTGGCCGGACATGGCCGCCGCCGTCGCCAAGGCCAAGAGCCCGGCGTTGGCCAGCCGCTGGTTGAGCGACACCCATGCGCTGCTCGACGCACCGCCGCAGCTGCAGCCCGATGCCAGCGCCGAACCCGTGCCTGGCTGAATCGCCGGCGCCTGCAAGGGTGGTCGTTGCCGCGCGGGGGCGTTACCTTGCCCGGCTACACCTGCAGGAGCACCGCGATGGACCTCACGCACGATGACCACGGCACCCCCGGTTGGGATGCCATCAACGCGGCCTTGGTTGCGCTGTACCCGGGGCAGGAACCCCGGCACTTCGGTACGGCGTTGCCTCACACTCTGGGCGGCAACGACCCGCTGGACGGGATCAGCGTTTACTGGGCCGAATCGCCCCGCCCGCACTGGCATTACGTCACCTATGGCTTCTCCGAGCTGTACGACAAGCAGAGTGACGATGCGGCCGACAGCGGCTACGGTTTCGAGCTGACCTTCCGCCTGGCCGCCGCGCCGGGGCAGGGGGCTGACGACGCGCCGCCGGTGTGGCCGATGAACCTGCTGCAGAACCTGGCGCGCTATGTCTTCAGCAGCGGCAATGTGTTCGAGGCCGGACACCACCTGGACGCCAACGGTCCGATCGCGCTGGACACCGACACGGTGCTGCGCCACCTGGCGCTGGTGGAGGATCCGCAGCTGCCGCCGCGCGACACCCCCAACGGCCGCGTGCGTTTCCTGCAGATCGTCGGGCTGGCCGATGACGAAATGGCGGCGGTGCGGCGCTGGTCCACCCAGGGCGTGCTGGATGCGCTGCTGCCGGCCATGCCGCTGTGGATCACCGACCTGCAGCGCGGTTCGCTGCTGGCCGATCCGGCCCTGGCCGCGCAGGTGGAGGCGGGCAGTGCCCGCGACGGCTCCACCACCGGCCTGTTGTTCCTGGAAACACTGGACTGGGCGGCCGAGGGCGACAGCGTGGAGCTGGTGCTGGGCGCCGGCCAGGTGCCGGGGGTGCTGGAGCTGCTGCCGCTGCGGCTGGACCACGGCCACGCGCTGACCCTGCTCAACGCACAGCGCAGCTGGCGCTTCGAGCCCGGTGAGGCTGACCAGCTGGAGATCGCGCCGGACAGCGCGCGCTGCGTGCTCAGCCCGGCCACCCTGCGTGCGCTGCTGGACCATCTGCACGCCCAGCGCGGCGTTTACCCGCTGCCCGGTGGCCGCCTGCGGATCCGGGTGGAACCCACCCAGCTGCGCGACGCACAGGGCAACGTGGTGCGCACCGTCGGGTAGAGCCACCCCACGGGTGGCTGCGCGCGGTGCCGGATTCGGTAGAGCCATCCCACGGGTGGCTGCGCGCGATGCCCGATTCGGTAGAGCCACCCCATGGGTGGCTGTGCGCGGTGCCGGATTCGGGGGCAGCCACCCATGGGGTGGCTCTACCGAGGGACAGGGCCGCCCAAAAAAAAGCGCCCGGCAGTGCCGGGCGCTTCGCTTATATATATGTCGCGTGGAACGACTCAGCTCAGGCCTTCGGCCTTCAGCGTGGCCTGCACGCCGGCATCGGCGTCCATGCGGGTCTTGTACGCCGCGATGTTGTCCAGACCGCTCAGGTCGATCTTGGCCCCAGCCGCCCAGCGCAGCGTGATGTAGAAGTACGGGTCGGCGAAGCTGCGGAACCCGGCCAGCCACGGGCGGTCGGCGAGCTGCTTGTCGGCACGTTCGAACAGGCCGCGCAGGCGCTTGCGCGCGGTGGCGCGGAGGGCATCGTACTGGCTGTCGTCTTCAATGAAGTTGGCCGGGCCGAACAGCGGCTTGAACGCCGGGTGCAGGTCCGAGTTGACGAAGGACAGCCAGCGGGTGGCCTCGGCGCGCTGCTGGGCGCTGCCATCACCGGCCAGGCCGGCCTGCGGGTAGGTGTCGGCGATGTAGCCCATGATGGCCGCGTTCTGGGTCAGGATGAAATCACCATCGACCACCGCGGGCACCGAACCGGCCGGGTTGATCTTCAGGAATGCAGGCGCCTTCAGCGTGTCCTTGTCGAGCAGTTCCACCTCGAACGGCTGGCCGGTCCACTGCAGGGCGATGTGGTCGGCGGTGGAGCAGGCACCGGGCTTGCTGTACAGCTTCATGGGAACTCCGTTGACGGATGGGTGGAAGGTCAGCTGCCCACTATTCCAGAGCAGGCCCCGCATCCTCAACGGTATGGCCGTAACAGACCGTTACGACGTGCGCGGCTTGAGTTTCTGCACGCGGTAGAACGTGTGGTCACCGATGGTGGCCACCTGGTAGGCATTGCGCCAGCTGGGGTTGGCGATCGCCAGGGCCGCGAAGTGGCTGGCACCGGGCACGATCTCCTTGCGCTCACCCACCGGCAGGGCCCAGTTGCGCTCGGCATCGAAGGCCACCGTCATCGCTTCCTGCCAGGCGTCGGCATTGCCCAGCTGGGTGCCGGGCGCCACGATGGTCGGGGCGAACTGTTTGCGCGCGGTCACCACCTTGCACATCGAGTCGCCCCACAGCCCGCTGTCCAGGCGGCGCAGGGCCACTTCGGCAACGGCTTGCTGGCCGCGCAGGGTCTGATCACGCGCTTCCAGGTAGACGGTCGTGCTCAGGCA
This sequence comes from Stenotrophomonas rhizophila, assembly GCF_000661955.1. NCBI lineage: Bacteria > Pseudomonadati > Pseudomonadota > Gammaproteobacteria > Lysobacterales > Lysobacteraceae > Stenotrophomonas > Stenotrophomonas rhizophila. The sequence goes on along the minus strand of NZ_CP007597.1, from coordinate 3,586,227 downwards.
CAACGAATCGGCGGCCGGCTGCGGCAACAACTGCGACAGCCAGAGAATCCAGGCCAGTTTCATAAATCTCCTTGCTCCGTGTAGGCCGCACCTGGCTTGTCCATCCGATCATGCGGACGGGGCGTGGATACGACTTGGCGTCATGGGGAGGCGACCATCGGGGTCGCCCGGGGGCGGACCCGAACAAGACGTGGGGTCCGCGCGCTCACTCGAACTGGGTGGTGAGCGGGAAAGTTGGCGCACGATAGGGGGCCATTTCCCAATGCATCCTGAACCTGAAAGCTTGACATTCAGGTTCGGAGCGCGGGCCGGAATGGGCTTCCGGGCCCGTATTCAGGTCGCCAGCGACCCGTTTCAGAGCTGCGCGGCGAGGTGGCTGCCCTGGTGGATCGCACGCTTGGCATCCAGTTCGGCGGCCACGTCGGCGCCGCCGATCAGGTGCGCGTTGACCCCGGCCGCCTGCAGCGCGGCGTGCAGGTCGCGGCGCGGTTCCTGGCCGGCGCAGACCACCACGTGATCCACCGGCAGGGTCTGTTCCTGGCCCTCGATGCGCACGCGCAGGCCGGTATCGTCCACGCCCAGATACTCCACGCCGCCCAGCATCTTCACGCCCTTGGCCTTGAGCGTGGCGCGGTGGATCCAGCCGGTGGTCTTGCCCAGGCGCGCGCCGGGCTTGCCCGGGCTGCGCTGCAGCAGCCAGACCTTGCGCGCCGGTGCTTCGGGCGCGGGCTTGGCCAGCGCACCGCGGGCTTCGAAGCTGGGGTCCACGCCCCATTCGGCCATCCAGCGGGCGGGATCGAGCGCGCTGGAGGGGCCGTCATGGACCAGGAACTCGCCCACGTCGAAGCCGATGCCGCCGGCGCCGATGATGGCCACCTGCGCGCCGGCCTGGACCCGGCCCAGCAGCACGTCCAGGTAGTTGACCACCTTGGGGTGGTCGGCACCGGGGAAGTCGACCCGGCGCGGGGTGATGCCGGTGGCCACCACCACCTCGTCAAAACCGGCCAGGCCGGCGACATCGGCCACGGTGTCCAGCTTCACCTCGACCCCGGTCTGCTCAAGCTTGTGGCGGAAGTAGCGCAGGGTCTCGTGGAATTCTTCCTTGCCCGGAATGCGCTTGGCCACGTTGAACTGGCCGCCGATCTCGCTGCCGGCGTCGAACAGGGTCACCTGGTGGCCGCGTTCGGCGGCGACCGTGGCGCAGGCCAGCCCGGCCGGGCCCGCGCCAACCACGGCCACGCGCTTGGCGGCGGTGACCGGGCGGTAGACCAGCTCGGTTTCGTGCACGGCGCGCGGGTTGACCAGGCAGCTGGCGGTCTTGTTCTCGAACACGTGGTCCAGGCAGGCCTGGTTGCAGGCAATGCAGGTATTGATCGCTTCGGGGCGACCGGCGCGGGCCTTGTTGGCCCATTCCGGGTCGGCCAGCAGCGGCCGCGCCAGCGACACCATGTCCGCGCCGCCGCTGGCCAGGATGCGCTCGGCCACGTCGGGCATGTTGATGCGGTTGGTGGCGATCACCGGCAGCTGCACATGCGGCTTGAGTTTGGCGGTGACCCCGGCGAAGGCCGCGCGCGGCACCGAGGTGGCGATGGTGGGGATGCGCGCTTCGTGCCAGCCGATGCCGGCGTTGATCAATGTCGCGCCGGCCGCCTCGATCGCCTTGGCCTGCTGCACGATTTCATCCCAGTTGCTGCCGCCTTCGACCAGGTCCACCAGCGACAGCCGGTAGATGATGATGAAGTCCGGGCCGCAGGCCTCGCGGATGCGGCGCACGATTTCAACCGCAAAGCGCATGCGCTGCGCCGCGTCGCCGCCCCAGCGGTCGGTGCGCGTGTTGGTGCGCGGGGCGATGAATTCGTTGATGAGATAGCCTTCCGAGCCCATCACTTCCACGCCGTCGTAGCCGGCCTCGCGCGCCAGCCGCGCGCTGCGCGCGTAATCGGCGATGTGGCGGTCAACGCCACCGGCGCTCAGCGCACGCGGGGTGAACGGATTGATCGGTGCTTTCAGCTTGCTGGGGGCCACCGACAGGGGGTGGTAGGCATAGCGCCCGGCGTGCAGCAGCTGCAGGCAGATCTTGCCGCCGTTGTCGTGCACCGCGGCGGTCACCTGGCGGTGCGGACGCACTTCCCAGGGCCAGGACAGCTTGCCGCCGAAGGGCTTGAGCCAGCCGACCACGTTCGGTGCGAAGCCCCCGGTCACGATCAGGCCGACCCCGCCGGCCGCGCGCTCGGCGAAATAGGCGGCCAGGCGCGGGAAATCGCGCGCGCGGTCCTCCAGGCCGGTGTGCATGGAACCCATCAGGACGCGGTTGCGCAGCTGGGTGAAGCCCAGGTCCAGCGGGGCGAACAGATGGGGGTAAGCGGGGGATTCGGCGGCTGGCGACATGTCGATACGCTTGCGTACGGAAGCGTGAAGCGTGCCGCGTATGCCCCCCAAGAGCAAGGGGGGGACTACGCCATCGCATTCGCGCTGCCGCCCCACGCGTTGCTTGGCAGGCCGGGGGCGTGCGTGGAGCCGGCCAGCGGCCGGCACTACCGGATGCATCGCGGGGGGCGATGGGCATGGGATGCACCGCGGGGGGGCGACGGGGCATGGGATGCATCGCGGGGGGCGACGGGCATGGGATGCATCGCGGGGGGCGACGGGCATGGGATGCATCGCGGGGGCGACGGGCATGGGATGCATCGCGGGGGGCGACGGGGCATGGGATGCATCGCGGTAGGTACCGACCGTTGGTCGGTACGCGCCGGCGGGGGCGCTACGGGGTGGCGGGCGCCGGGGCGGGCTTGCGGATGCCGAACAGCGGCAGCGTCACGCCGCAGAGCGGGCCGATCAGCAGGGCGAAGGCGAGGGTGCCCACGCCGACGTTGCCGCCGAGCCACCAGCCGATCAGCAGGACGGTGCCTTCGATGAGGCTGCGTACCACCCAGATGGGCCAGCCGGTGCGGGCGTGCAGGCCGGTCATCAGACCGTCGCGCGGGCCGGGGCCGAAACGTGCGCCGATGTACAGGCCGGTGGCCACGGCCACCATCAGCAGGCCGCACACGAACACCGGCACCTGCCACGCCAGACCGTGCACCTCCGGCAGCAGCCACAGGCCGAACTGCGCGCTCGGGCCGATCAGCATCACGTTGAGGACCGTGCCCAGCCCCGGCTTCTGGCGAATCGGCCACCACAGCAACAGCACCAGTGCGCCGATCACGTTGGTGGCCACGCCGAACGACAGCGGCGTCTGCAATGCGATGCCCTGCGACAGCACATCCCACGGCGCCACTCCGATCGCGGCGCGGATCATCACCGCCGCGCCCATGCCGTACAGGAACAGGCCAAGCAACAGTTGCAACAGGCGCAGGGGGAATGACGTGGGCATGGCAGGTGTCACCGGAGGGGCCCTTGAATGTAGGGCGCGCCCGCCACGCCGGACAGATACAGATGCACGCCAATATGCGCCGACACCCGTGCTGCCGGCGCAGGCATCTACCAGCCCGCCAGCACCAGCTTGCCGACCGTGCCACCGCTTTCCAGTTGCCGGTGGGCCTCGCGCAGATTGGCGGCGTTGATCAGGCCAAGGTGCGCACTGCGCGTGCTGCGCAGTTCGCCCGCATCGACCAGGCTTGCAACGCGGTTCAGGATGCGGTGCTGTTCGATCATGTCCGCCGTGCGGAACTTCGCGCGCGCAAACATGAATTCCCAGTGGATGCCGATGCACTTGGCCTTGTAGGGATCGCCGATGCGCAAGGCGTCGCGCGGTTCGACAATCAGGCCGACATGGCCCTGTGGTGCGAGCAGTTCGCCCAGCACGTCCCAGTAGCGGTCGGTGTCGGCCAGGTTGAGCGCCGCCTGCACCTGCGCGATGCCCAGTGCCTGCAGCTGTGGCGGCAACGGCTGGTGGTGGTCGATCACATGGTGGGCGCCCATCTGCAGGCACCACTGCACCGAGGCAGCGCGCGAGGCTGTGGCGACGACGGTGAAGCCGGCATGCCGGGCAAGCTGGATGGCGATGGAGCCCACGCCGCCCGCACCGCCGATGACCAGCAGCACCTGGCCGGCATGGCGACGGTCATCAAACTGCAATGGCATGCGCTGGAACAGCAGTTCCCAGGCAGTCAGCGTGGTCAGCGGCAGTGCGGCGGCCTCGGCGAAATCCAGCGTGGTCGGCTTGCGCCCGACCAGTCGTTCGTCGACCAGGTGCCACTGCGCGTTGCTGCCGGGGCGTGTCACATCGCCGGCGTAATACACCTCGTCGCCGGGTACGAACGCCACCACATCCGGCCCGACGGCCTCGACGGTTCCGGCCGCGTCGTAGCCAAGAATGCGCGGGGGATCTTCGTGCGCCGGGCGCGGCGCGCGCTGCTTGGTATCCACCGGGTTGACGGAAACGGCCTGTATTCGCACCAACAGGTCCGAACCCGTGGGTGGAGCAGGGTCGGGCAGGGTCAGATCAAGCAGTGCGGCGGGGTCGTCAATCGGCAGATACTGGCGCAAACCCACGGCTTTCATGGCAGCTCCGGTGCAGGACGTTCCTCATCATACGTCCGCCAACAAAGCTGTTCTTGCGCTGAATCAAGGCAGGTGCTGCTTTTTCACGGAATACTGCGATGGCGCAGTCCACAGGTAGCAAAATCCGGTCAGATCCCTTGCCATTGCTGGGTCTTGCGCAATTTCATCAACCTGTATAGGGTGCCACCAGCTGGGCCGGTAGAGGTCTGGCGGTCGTCTTCACATGTTACGTGACTGTTAACATCACCTTCACCCTCCTGAGCATAATGTTCGCGGCGGTGGCGTGCTGAATCGGCAGTCTGAAAACGACGCAGGTGCTGGCCCATGCCTCTACCGGTTTCATACCCCCGAAATAGGAGCTGTACTCAATGAACAAGAAGATCCTCACTGCCGCGCTGCTGGGCGGTCTGGCTTTCGCCCAGGCTGCATCGGCGCAGGATTTTGACGACCGCTGGTACCTGACCGGTTCGGCCGGCTTCAACTTCCAGGATAACGACCGTCTGACCAACGACGCTCCGTTCGTGACCCTGGGCCTCGGTAAGTTCATCAGCCCCAACTGGTCGCTGGACGGTGAGCTGAACTACCAGAACCCGAACTTCGACGCCAACCAGGATCTGAACTGGAGCCAGTACGGCGTGTCGCTGGACATGCGTCGCCACTTCATCGCTGAAGGCCGCGGCTGGAACCCCTACCTGCTGATGGGTCTGGGCTACCAGAAGTCGGAAGAAGAGTACGCTGCCAACAGCCTGAATGGTCCGCGTGAGCGCAAGGACGGCAACTTCGCCGCCAAGCTCGGCGTCGGCCTGCAGACCACCTTCGAAAAGCGCGTTGCTGTTCGCGCCGAAGTGGCCTACCGCGCTGACTTCGACGACCAGAGCATCTCCGCTCCGGACGAGAGCTGGTTCGGCGACGTGCTGGCTTCGGTCGGCGTCGTGATCCCGCTGGGCCCGGCCCCGACCGCTGCTGTGGTTGCCCCGGCTCCGGTGGCTCCGAGCTGCGCCGATCTGGATGACGACGGTGACGGCGTCAACAACTGCGACGACAAGTGCCCGGATTCGCAGCCGGGTCAGACCATCGGTCCGGACGGTTGCCCGGTCCCGGTCTCGATCGATCTGAAGGGTGTGAACTTCGACTTCGACAAGGCGACCCTGCGTCCGGACGCCGTGGCGATCCTGAGCGAAGCCACCGAGATCCTGAAGCGTTACCCGGATCTGCGTGTTGAAGTTGCCGGTCACACCGACTCGAAGGGTACCGACGCTTACAACCAGAAGCTGTCGGAGCGTCGCGCCACCACCGTGTATGACTACCTGACCAAGAACGGCGTGTCCGCTTCGCGTCTGGTGGGCCCGATCGGCTACGGCGAGAGCCGTCCGATTGCGCCGAACACCAACCCGGATGGCTCGGACAACCCGGAAGGTCGTGCAAAGAACCGTCGTACCGAGCTGAACGTCCAGAACTAATTCTTCTGGTAGTACAGTCTCAGAAGAGGGCCCGGCATTGCCGGGCCCTTTTTTTGTCTTTTTTTTAGGTCAAAAGCCAAAAGCCAAAGCCAGAAAGCTGTCGTTGCCGCCTGGTCCCATGCTGGGCGGGGGTCTGTGGGTTCGCGGGACACGCTGCAAGTACATCCATGTAAGCTCCGTCGCCGCATCCATGCGGCTCAGGGTCCCGCGAACCCACACACCCCCTCCCTCGACAGTGGGCCGGTGGCCAATGAAAAGCGACGAGCGAAAGCAGGCAGCGGCGTCGCGCTCCGTCTTTTCTGTGCGCACCAGCCATGTGTCGGAGGCTGGTAGGGGTGGGGTTGCGGGACCCTGAGCCGCATGGATGCGGCGACGGAGCCTCCAGGGATGGATTTACGGCGTGTCCCGCAACCCCACCCCTACCAGCCCAGCCCGGGACAAGCGGACATGATGGGCCCCGCACTTGATCCTTGCCTCACGCTCTTGATCAAGAAATCAACAATAAATCCAACAAGTTGCCGTATTCATTGAATGTGGGATCTTGAAAGCCGTTGTGGCGCTGTTAAACTCGCCGCGTCGCCCCTTTTCCCTGGATGCATCCCATGCTGCGTATCGCACTGGCCGCCGTGCTCGGCCTGGCCTTGGTTCCCACCGCCTACGCAGCAGTGGATTGCTCGGCGCATGCCACCAGCGCCTCGCCGCTGCCGCTGCCGGCCACCGCGATTGCCCCGGTCGCGGAAGAGCTTTACATCCGGAATGTGCAGCTCGGCATGCCTGCCGGCGTGCTCACCTCCAACTTCGACCAGCAGCAGTCGCTTGATCGCGTCCTGCAGCGCCTGCGCATCGACGGCTGCCAGAACATCGCCAAGGCCATGCCCGGCGCACCGGCGATCAAGGCCAACGACCCGGCCGCCTACAAGCCGGCCACCGAGTTCGACAACACGCCGTGGCGCTTCGACATGAGCCAGAACGGCAAGCGCATGACCGCTGAAGAATTTGATGCCTGGATGAAGGCCCGTGGCGTGCGCGTGGTCAAGGCGCGCCCGGTTCCCGCTGCAGCGCCGGCCGCGGCCGAAGTACCGGCTGACACCAAGCCGGGCGAGAAGAAGTAAGCCGCCTGCGCGGAGCACGATGAGCACACGCCGGCCCCCTGCCGCGCCTGCATCTCGACCACGCCGCCCCGAGCGGCGTGCGTCACCGGTAAGCGCAGCGCGCACCGACAGCGCGCCGCGCCATGGCCTGGCCCGCGTCCTGTCCAAGGCCGGGCTGTGTTCGCGTACCGAAGCCGCGCGCTGGATCCAGGCCGGGCGTGTCACCGTCGATGGCCGCATCATCAACAACCCCGAATTTCCCATCATCGACGGTCGCCACCATGTGCGCGTCGATGGCCAGCCGCTGGACGCGCCGCGTCGCATCCACCTGATGCTCAACAAGCCGCGCGGCCTGGTCACCACTGCGCAGGACGAGCAGGGCCGTGACACCGTCTACCGCTGCTTCGATGGTGCCGGCCTGCCGTGGATCGCCCCGGTCGGGCGCCTGGACAAAGCCAGCGAAGGCCTGCTGTTGTTCAGCAACGACCCGCAATGGGCCGCGCGCCTGACAGATCCCACCACCGGCCCGGACAAGACCTACCACGTCCAGATCGACGCCATTCCCGATGCGGCGCAGCTGCAGGCGCTGTGCACCGGCGTGGAGGACGAAGGCGAGCTCCTGCGCGCGCGTCGCGCCACCCTGCTGCGCAGTGGCGACAAGACTGCCTGGCTCGAAGTGGTGCTGGAAGAGGGCCGCAACCGGCATATCCGCCGCCTGCTGGCCGCATTCGACATCAACGTGCTGCGCCTGGTGCGCGTGGCCATCGGGCAGTTGCCGATGGGTGCGCTGGGCAAGGGCACCTGGCGCGAACTGAGCGCGCACGACCTGGACCTGCTGTATGCCGCGGCCGACGGTGCCGCGGCCCCGCCGTGATTTCCTGGCCTGCCCGTGCGTGGCAGGCCAACCGAACCGGGCAATGGATGGCCTTGTACCCGACGTTCCATTCACTCCCGGGAGATTCCCCCATGCACGCCCAACGCCTCAACCTTTCCCTGTTCCGCGGCGCCTGCCTGCTGGCATCGGCCGCGCTGCTGACTGCCTGCGGCGGACACAAGCACACCGCCAAGGCGGACGCGCCGGAGGCTGACAAGGTGGTGGAAGTCAAGACCCCTGAGCTCGACGGCCGCGGCAGCTACCGCTTCATGATGAGCAACGGCGACAAGAAAATGTCCGCCGACGAGTTCGACGCCTGGATGAAGGCCAACGGCATCCGCGTGGCCAAGGGCAACGGCCAGGACCGCCCGGTCGCCGCACCGGTGGTGGTGGCCAGCAAGGAACAGGCCAAGGACAAGAAGAAAAAGAAGAAGTAACCCGCGACGGCGGTAGCGCGCGCGTCGGATCCCATGACCGGCAACGGTCGGGTCCACCCCGGTAATGCGCGCCAACGCCGGTAGAGCCGACCGTTGGTCGGCTGGGGCACGCCCGCGCGCCCCTGTGTCAGATGATCATGACCCCGGACGAAGGGCAGCCGACCAACGGTCGGCTCTACCCCGGGTACGTGCCCCTGTATCGGATGTTCATGACCCGCAACGGTCGTGTCCAACCCGGTCATGCGCGTGTCCGATGTCCACGACCCACAACGCCGGTAGAGCCGACCGTTGGTCGGCTAAAGCACTCAGCCCTTGATCACACCCAGCTCCACACCAATGCGGGTGAACGCATCGATCGCGCGGTCCAGGTGGGCACGCGTGTGCGCGGCGCTGATCTGGGTGCGGATGCGCGCCTGGCCCTTGGGCACCACCGGGAAGAAGAAGCCGATCGCGTAGATGCCTTCTTCCAGCAAACGCTCGGCGAACTTCTGCGCCAGCGGGGCGTCGTACAGCATCACCGGGCTGATCGGGTGCACGCCCGGCTTCACGTCGAAACCGGCGGCGGTCATCTTCTCGCGGAAGTAGGCGGTGTTCTCGGCCAGGGTACTGCGCAGGTCGTCGGCGGCGGCCAGCATCTCGAACGCCTTGATGCCGGCGGCGACCACGTGCGGCGGCAGCGAGTTGGAAAACAGGTACGGGCGCGAGCGCTGGCGCAGCAGTTCGACCACTTCGGCGCTGGCGCAGGTGAAGCCGCCCAGCGCGCCGCCCATGGCCTTGCCAAGGGTGCCGGTGATGATGTCGATCTTCTCCAGCACGCCCTTGACCTCGGCCGAGCCACGGCCGGTGGCACCCAGGAAGCCGGTGGCATGGCATTCGTCGATGTGCACCAGCGCGTTGTACTTCTTCGCCAGCGCGGTGATCTCGTCCAGCGGGGCGATGAAGCCGTCCATCGAGAACACGCCGTCGGTGGTGATCAGCTTGGTCTTGCAGCCGGCGGCATCGGCAGCCTGCAGCTGGGCTTCCAGGTCGGCCATGTCGCAGTTGGCGTAGCGGAAGCGCTTGGCCTTGCACAGGCGCACACCGTCGATGATCGAGGCATGGTTGAGCGCGTCGGAGATGATGGCGTCGTTCTCGCCGAGCAGCGGCTCGAACAAGCCGCCGTTGGCATCGAAGCAGGCCGCGTACAGGATGGTGTCCTGCTTGCCGAAGAAGGCGGCGATCTGCTGTTCCAGCTGCTTGTGCAGGTCCTGGGTGCCACAGATGAAGCGCACCGAGGCCATGCCGAAGCCGTGGCTGTCCAGCGCGTCCTTGGCGGCCTGGATCAGGTCGGGGTGGTCGGCCAGGCCCAGGTAGTTGTTGGCGCAGAAGTTCAGCACCGTGCGGCCGTCGTCCAGGGTGATCTCGGCCGACTGCGGGCTGGTGATGATGCGTTCGGACTTGAACAGGCCCTGGGCGCGGATCGCCTCCAGTTCTTCAACGTAGTGCTGGGTCAGCGGGGCGGAGGTGGCGTCGCTCATGGCAGGCAGTCTTCGGCACGGGAAAACCGGGATTTTACCTGTCGGCGCGGGGCCCGGGGGGCGCTGGCGGGGTCCTGGCAAGTCGGCGGCGCGCGAAACGGTTGCACACGTGATTGTTGCATCGCAATATCAATCAGGTTAAAAAACCGTAAACCCCGCTGTACCGCCCACCCCACGTCCCGGAGAGACCCCGCATGAACCACGCCACGCGCTGTACCGCCGCCGCTGTGCTCTGCGCCGCCCTGCTTGCCCCGTTTGCCGCCAGTGCCCAGGACGAGGCCGAATCGCCGTTCAGCTGGAACATCACCGGTGTGTCCGATTACGTGTTCCGCGGGGTATCGCAGACCGATGAGAACCCGACCGGCCAAGCCGGTTTCACCTACACCTCCCCGGTGGGCCTGTACGCCGGCGTGTGGGGCTCGGGGGTGGACTTCGGCGACGGCAGCCCGGATCTCGAAGTCGACTACTTCATCGGCTACGGGGTGGATGTCAGCCCGAACGTCAACTTCGATGTGATGCTCAACCACTACAGCTATCCGGGGGCGAGCGATCTGGCGTACACCGAGCTGATCACCAAGACCACCTTCGCCGAGCACTACAACCTCACCGTGGCTTACACCAACGATGTCTGGAACACCGACACCGACGGCTGGTACTACGCGGTGGGTGGTGAGTGGGCGCTGCCGCAGGAGTTCAACCTGACTGCCAATGTCGGCCGCAGCACCTTCGAGGACGGTATCGCCAAGGACTACACCGACTGGAACGTCGGCGTGAACCGCAGCTTCGGCATGGTTACCCTGGGCCTGGGGTACTACGGCACCGATGGCAACGGTCGCGACAACTCGGGCAAGCTGGCCGACAACCGCGTGGTGTTCACCGCCTCGGTCGGCAAATGACCTGACATTGCGATGGACATGAAAAAGGCGCCGAAAGGCGCCTTTTTCGTTTGCGGGCGTGTACCGACCAGCGGTCGGTAGCTACCGAGGGCACGCCGCAATCGCCGGTCGTGTCACGACCGCCGCCGCGGCAGGTCACGCCCGTGGGCCGTGACCGCGCTGCCTCAGTTCCAGCTCAGCACGACCTTGCCGGCCTTGCCCTGTTCCATCAGGTCAAAGCCCTTCTGGAAGTCGTCGATCGGCAGCTGGTGGGTGAGCACCTTGCCGAGCGGGAAGCCGGACAGCACCAGCTGGGTCATCTTGTACCAGGTCTCGTACATCTTGCGGCCGTAGATGCCCTGTACGGTCAGGCCCTTGAAGATGATCTTGTCCCAGTCGCAGCCGGCGCCCTTGGGCATGATGCCGAGCATGGCGATCTTGCCGCCGTGGTACATGCAGTCGAGCATGTCGTTGAAGGCGCGCGGGTTGCCGCTCATTTCCAGGCCGACGTCGAAGCCCTCCATGTGCAGGTCCTTCATGACGTCCTTGAGCGAGGTGTTGGACACGTTGACGACGCGGGTGGCACCCATGTCCGCGGCCAGCTTCAGGCGGAAGTCGTTGACGTCGGTGACCACCACGTTGCGCGCACCGATGTGCTTGCAGATGCCCGCGGCGATGATGCCGATCGGGCCGGCGCCGGTGATGAGCACGTCTTCGCCGATGACGTTGAACTCCAGCGCGCAATGCGCGGCGTTGCCGTACGGATCGAAGAAGGCGGCCAGCTCGGACGGGATCTGGTCGGGGATGGGCCACAGGTTGCTGGCCGGCATCACCATGTATTCGGCGAAGGCACCGTTGACGTTGACGCCGATGCCGACGGTGTTGGGGCACAGGTGCGGGCGGCCGCCACGGCAGTTGCGGCAGTGGCCGCAGACGATGTGGCCTTCAGCCGAGACGCGCTGGCCGACTTCATAGCCGGTGACGCCGGGGCCGATCTCGGCGATGCGGCCGACGAATTCGTGGCCGATGGTGAGGCCGGGCTTGATGGTGCGCTGGCTCCATTCGTCCCACAGGTAGATGTGCAGGTCGGTACCGCAGATGGCGGTCTTTTCCAGCTTGATCAGGACCTCGTTCGGGCCCGGGGTGGGGACCGGAACTTCTTCCAGCCAGATGCCCTTGGCGGCTTCACGCTTGACCAGGGCCTTCATTGTTTGCTGCGCCATCGGGGTGGAACTCGTCTGGGGGAAAACGCGGATTATAGGGCCGCGGGCGGTTTTCCCATGTTGCATTGCGGGTGGTTTGGGGGCGGTTGCAGCGCCTCCCTTTTCCGTGGGAAGGGGGCGGGGCCACCCTGGCCGGGACACGCCAAAGCCCATCCATGGTGCTCGATTGGCGCCATCCATGGCGCCAACGGTCCCGGCCAGGGTGGCCCCGCCCCCTCCGGACAGCGTGTCGCAAGCGCGGGGGGGCGTAGAGCCGGGCTCTGCCCGGCTGGCAGGGCCGCCCGCCTGCCCGGCTGGCGCGCCCCATGACTTCCGGGCTTCGGGCCGGGGCAGGGGGCTGGGCTACACTCGGCGGTTCTTTCACCAGGGGCTGCTCAATGCGCTCGAACCTGCTCGCTTTCTCCGTCGTCGCCAGCCTTGGGCTGGTCCAGGTCGCCCATGCCGCTGAAGGCATGTGGGTGCCGCAGCAGCTGCCGGAGATTGCCGGGCCGCTCAAGCAGGCGGGCTTGAAGCTGTCCGCCGAGCAGATCTCCAACCTCACCGGCGACCCGATGGGCGCGGTGGTGGCACTGGGCGGCTGCACGGCCAGCTTCGTGTCCCCGCAGGGCCTGGTGGTGACCAACCACCATTGCGCGTACGGCGCGATCCAGCTGAACTCGACCGCCGAGAAGAACCTGATCAAGGACGGCTTCAACGCGCCGACCCTGAAGGATGAACTCAGCGCCGGCCCGAACGCGCGCGTGTTCGTGCTCGACCAGATCACCGACGTGACCGCGCAGGCCAAGGCCGCGATCGCCGCCGCCGGCAAGGACCCGCTGGCCCGCACCCGCGCGCTGGATGCGTTCGACAAGGCGCAGACCGCCGCGTGTGAGGCCGATGCCGGTTTCCGCTGCCGCCTCTTCAGCTTCTCCGGTGGCAACACCTACCGCCTGTTCCGCAACATGGAAATCAAGGACGTGCGCCTGGTCTATGCGCCCCCGGGCAGCGTGGGCAAGTTCGGCGGCGACGTCGACAACTGGATGTGGCCGCGCCACACCGGCGATTTCTCGTTCTACCGCGCCTACGTGGGCAAGGACGGCAAGCCGGCGGCCTTCGCGGCCGACAACGTGCCCTACCAGCCCAAGCACTTCCTGAAATTCGCCGACCAGCCGCTGGGTGCCGACGACTTCGTGATGGTGGCCGGCTACCCGGGCCGCACCAACCGCTATGCGCTGGCCGGTGAGTTCAACGAAACTGCGGGCTGGACCTACCCGACCATCGCCCAGCACTACAACGCGGTGCTGAAGATGATCGACGAAGCCGGCAAGGCCGACGCCGACATCAAGGTGAAGTACGCCGCCACCGCGGCCAGCATGAACAACGTGGCCAAGAACTACGTCGGCCAGCTGGAAGGCTTCAAGCGCATCGACGCTGCCGGCCAGAAGAAGGCCGAAGAAGCGGCCGTGCTGGCCTGGCTGAAGCAGCAGGGCGCGGCAGGCAAGCCGGCGCTGGCCGCGCACGCGCAGCTGATCAAGCACTTGGATACCAGCAAGGCCACGCGCGAGCGCGACCTGTTCGTGAGCCAGTTCAACAGCACCTCGGCGGTGGGCGCGGCCCTTTCGCTGTACCGCCTGTCGATCGAGCGCGCCAAGCCGGATGCCGAGCGCGAAGCGGGCTTCCAGGAGCGCGACCTGACCACCATCGAAGGCGGCCTGAAGCAGATGGATCGCCGCTACGTGGCGAAGATGGACCAGCAGCTGCAGACCTACTGGCTGGACCAGTACGTCGCCCTGCCGGCCGATCAGCGCAGCAACGACGTGCTCAACACGTGGCTGGCCGGCAGTGATGCCGCTGCGGTGAAGGGGCTGGTGGCCAAGCTGGGCGGGACCGAACTGGGCAGCCTGGACAAGCGCCTGACCTGGTTCAAGGCCGACCGCGCCGCCTTCGAAGCCAGCACCGATCCGGCGATCCAGTACGCCGTAGCGGCGATGCCCTCGCTGCTCAAGCAGGAAGAGCAGAAGAAGATCCGCGAAGGCGAATCGCTGACCGCCCGCCCGCTGTACCTGCAGGCCGTGGCGGACTACAAGAAGAGCAAGGGCGGCTTCGTTTACCCCGATGCCAACCTGTCGCTGCGCATCACCTTCGGTAACGTGATGGGCTATGGCAAGGACGGCGTGAACTACACCCCGTTCACCACCCTGGAAGGCGTGGCCGCCAAAGAAACCGGCGTGGATCCGTTCGACTCGCCCAAGGCGCTGCTGGATGCGGTCAAGGCCAAGCGCTATGGCGGCCTGGAAGACAAGCGGATCGGCTCGGTGCCGGTGAACTTCCTGTCCAACCTGGACATCACCGGCGGCAACTCCGGCTCGCCGGTGCTGGATGCGCACGGCAAGCTGGTGGGCTTGGCCTTCGACGGCAACTGGGAGTCGGTGAGCTCCAACTGGGTGTTCGACCCGGTGATGACCCGCATGATCGCGGTGGACAGCCGCTACATGCAGTGGATCATGCAGGAAGTAGCGCCCGCGCCGCAGCTGCTGAAAGAGCTGAATCTGGCGAAGTGACCCCCAAAACCCCGCGACGAAAGTCGCGGGGTTTTTCGTTGGGGGGATCGGGCGTGCCGCGCGTACCGACCAACGGTCGGTACCTACCGGCGACAGATGCCGACCCGCACCCATCCGGGTAGATGCCGACCGTGGGTCGGCATGCAGGCGGTTCAGGGCCCAGGCGGCATGCCGACCAACGGTCGGCATCTACCGGGTATCATGCGGTGCTGCGCGCTCATTCACGTCATGTGAACGATTGCGACAGCCTTCCTCCCCCCAAGGACTCCCAGTACGCATGCGCATCCTGCTTGCCCGCCACGGTGAAACGCCGTGGAATGCCGAAGGCCGTTACCAGGGCCAGATCGATATCCCGTTGTCGCCGATCGGCGAAGCCCAGGCCCAGGCCCTCGGGGAGCGCCTGAAGTCGGTGGATATCACCCGCGCGGTGGCATCGCCGCTGTCGCGTGCGCAGCGTACCGCGCAGCTGGCGCTGGGTGCCGAGCGTGCGTCGATGCTGCTGACCGAACCGGAGCTGCAGGAGATCGCGCACGGTGAGTGGGAAGGGCTGCTGGCTAGTGAAATCCATGAAAAAGATCCGTCGCGCCTGCAGGCCTGGCGCGACGAGCCCGATACCGTGCTGATGCCCGGTGGCGAATCGCTGCGCCTGGTGCTGGAGCGCAGCTGGCGTGGCCTGGCGCGTGCCGCCGAAGGCCTGGGCGAGCACGACACCCTGCTGGTGGTCGCCCACGATGCGGTCAACCGCGTGATCCTGTGCCGCATCCTCGGCCTGCCGCTGTCGCGCCTGTGGACCTTCCGCCAGGCCCCGACCACGCTGAACCTGCTCGAAGGTGCCGACCTGGACCAGCTCGAACTGGTGCGCCTGAACGACTGCGCGCATCACACCCCGTTCTTCGGCGAAGCCAAGCACCGCGCGCTGTAACCGTCCCGCGTCCCATTCCGTCGTTCGCCTCACTGATCCAATGCCCATGACCACCGCCCGACCGCAGACCCTTTCCGCCTGGCTCAGCCATATCGAGCAGCAGCACCCGGCCACCATCGACATGGGCCTGGAGCGCGTGCGCAGCGTCGCGCAGGCATTGGGGCTGGCACAGCCGGGCGCGCACACCGTGGTCGTGGGCGGCACCAACGGCAAGGGCTCCACGGTGGCCTTCATCGAGGCGATCGCGCGGGCCGCCGGCTGGAAGGTGGGCGCGTACACCTCGCCGCACCTGCTGCGTTACAACGAGCGCGTGCGCATCGATGGGCAGGACGTCACGGACGAGGCGCTGATGGCCGCGTTCAATGCGATCGAAGACGCACGCGGCAGCACCACGCTGACCTATTTCGAGTACGGCACGCTGGCCGCGCTGTACCTGTTCGGACAGGCCGGGCTGGACCTGGCGGTGCTGGAAGTCGGCCTCGGCGGCCGCCTGGACGCCGTCAACATCGTCGACAGCGACGTCGCGGTGATCACCACCGTGGACATCGACCACAGCGAGTGGCTGGGCGAGGACCGCGAAGCGATCGGCGTGGAGAAGGCCGGCATCATCCGCGGCTGGAAGCCGGTGATCCTGGGCGAAACCGATCCGCCGTCCAGCGTGCTCGCACGGGCCTACCTGCTGGGGGCCAACGCGATCCGCGGCGGCAGCGATTTCTTCGCTGACGTCATCGACGCACAGCAGTGGCGCTGGCGCGATGTGGGGTTCAGCATTGAATTACCGACGCCGGCACTGCGCGGGCCGATCCAGCTGCGCAATGCCGCCTCGGCGATCGCCGCGCTGCGTACGCTGGACAAGCCGTTGCCGCGCGCGGCCATCGCCGAAGGCGTGGCCCATGCGCGCATCCGCGGCCGGTTGCAGAGCGTGCAACGCAACGACGTGGACGTACTGGTGGATGTGGGCCACAACCCGCAGGCCGCGCGCGAACTGGCGGCTGCACTGAAGGCCGCACCGGTGGCCGGGCGCACCCGGGCGGTGTTTGCCGCGCTGCAGGACAAGGATGCGGCCGGCGTGGTCGAAGCGCTGGGTGGGCAGGTCGATGACTGGCACCTGGCCGGCCTGGACGGTGCCCGCGCGCAGAGCGCGCAGGCGCTGCAGGCACGCCTGCTCGACACCGCCGCGGCCGCTGCCCAGCAGCACGCCACCGTGGCCGATGCGCTGGAGGCCGCGCTGGCTGCCGCCGCCGCGGGCGACCGGGTGCTGGTGTTCGGCTCGTTCCATACTGCCGCACAGGCGCTGCAGTGGCTGGACGCAGCGGACTGAGCCACCCTTCTCATCGCGCTGCGGCCGTTCAGCCGCCGCCGTCGCCGCTCACGCCGACACCCGTATAATCGCCGTGGCATTCCGCCGCGCCGCCCTGCCTGCCTTCCGTGGATACTCCTCTGAAACAGCGACTGATTGGTGCCATCGTTCTGGTGGCTTTGGCTGTGATCTTCCTGCCCATGCTGGTCAAAGGCCCCGCGCCTGACAGTGGCGTGGCCAGCGTGCCCATCAGTGCGCCGGCAGCGCCGTCGGACGGCCAGTTCGAAACCCGCGAACTGCCCCTGGTCGCGCCCACCGGTGCGGCCACAGGCCTGCAGGGGGCATCGACCACCCAGCCGCTGCAGGATGGCGTGGACGCCCCGCCGGCGGCCGCCGCAGCCGATACCTCGCCCGCCGTGGCGGCCGGCAACTTCGCGGTCAGCTTTGGCGCCTATGGCAGCCAGGCCGATGCCGACGCGGTGATCGCCTACCTGAAAAAATCGCAGCTGCCCGGGTTTGCCGAGCCGGCCACCATCAATGGCCGCCAGGCGTGGCGCGTGCGCGTCGGCCCGTATGCCGATCGCGCCCAGGCCGAAGCTGCCCGCCTGCAGGCGGTGAAGGTGCGCAATGACGTCAAGGCCGAAGTAGTGACGCTGGATGCGCGCGCCGACACGGCCGTGGCCGCTGCCCCGACGCCGACGCCGACGCCGACGCCGGCTGCCACTGCCGCCCCTGTCACTGCGTCCAGCGCGGCTGCTGCGCCGTCCAGCGCCACGGTCAAGACTGAAGCGCTGCCGCCGGAGCCGGTCGCCGCGACCAAGCCGGTGGCGCCCAAGCCCGAGCCCAAGCCGGCCCCGGCCAAGCCCGAGCCGGCCAAGCCGGATCCGGCGGCAACCGCCGCCGCCAAGCCGGTGGCCACCCCGGCGGCGCCGGCCGCCAGCAGCATCGGGTTCGCCGTGCAGCTGGGCGCGTTCGGCCAGGCCGCCGAAGCCAATGCGCTGCGCGACAAGGTCCGCGCGGCCGGGTTCAGCGCGTTCGTGGAACAGGTACGCACCGACAAGGGCACGCTCAACCGCGTCCGTGTCGGTCCGGTCGCCAACCGCGCCGACGCCGAAAACCTCAAGGCCCAGGTGGCGTCCAAGGTGGGCGTGGCAGGCATGGTCCGGCCGCATCCCTGATGCCGCACGCGTCCGCGCGCCCTGAGCCTGCACGGCCCCGGTGCCGGGGGCGCGCATGATCGATATCGCCCTGCTGGTGGTGATCGCCCTGTCGGCACTGCTCGGCGTGCTGCGCGGCTTCGTCAGCATCGTCATCAGCCTGGCGTCGTGGGTGCTGGGCGGCTGGGCCGCGCTGGTCTTCGGGCAGGACGCGGCCGCCTGGTGGGCAGCGTCGGCCGAACCCGGCACCGGCCATGTGATCGCCGGCTATGTGTCGGTGTTCCTGCTGGTCATGGTGGCGGTGTGGGCCATCGGCCTGGTGATCCGCCAGCTGGTACGGGCCACCAGCCTCAACGGTGCCGACCGCCTGCTGGGCGGGGTACTGGGCGTGGCCCGGGGCGCGGTGATCGGCTGCGTGCTGTTGCTGGCGGCGTCCTACACCCCGATGGCCAATGAACCCAGCTGGCGCGACTCGCAACTGCGGGGCGTGCTCGACCCCGGCGTGGCCTGGTTGCAGGCGCGCATGCCGGGCATGCCCGAGCTGCCGCAGCTGCCCGGCGTGGACGCCCTGCAGGGCCTGGCCGGTCTGCCGGCGGCGTTGCCGGAGGTGAATGCGGCGCAACTGCCCAGCGCGGAGTTGGGCAAGCCGGGCCTGACAGGCGATAATGGCGTGCTTGGCGGATTGCTGGCAGGGCGCGGATGGCCGCGACCACTGGATGAAACCCCGCAGCAGGCGGGAGACCCCACCGACGTGGGGGCGCGCAGCGGCAGCCCAGGTTCCTCGCAGCACAACGATCCGGCGCGCGTGCGCCCGGATCAGCCTGTTCCGGCACGGAACGGGTCCCCCGGCCAGGCACGGCCACCTTCACTGTAGATGGGCACAGCCCAGCGGAGATTCGCACCATGTGTGGCATCGTCGGAATCGTCGGCAACCAGAACGTCGCCGGGCAGTTGTATGACGGCCTGACCGTCCTCCAGCATCGTGGCCAGGACGCGGCCGGCATCGCCACCGCCGACGGCACGCGGCTGCGCGTGCAGAAGGCCAATGGCCTGGTCCGCGACGTGTTCGACGCCAAGCGGATGTCGACCCTGGAAGGCCGCGTCGGCATCGCCCACGTGCGCTACCCGACCGCCGGTTCGGAAGGCATGGACGAGGCGCAGCCGTTCTACGTGAACTCGCCGTACGGCATCGCGCTGGCCCACAACGGCAACCTGATCAATACCGAAGCCCTGCGCCAGCAGGTGTTCGAACAGGACCGTCGCAACGTCAACACCGATTCGGACAGCGAAGTGCTGTTGAACGTGTTCGCCTACGAACTGGACGCGCAGCGCCAGCTCACCCCGGAAGCGGCGATCCGCGCCGTGGCCGGCGTGCACCGCCGGGTCAAGGGCGGCTATGCGGTGATCAGCGTGGTGCTGGGCCTGGGCCTGGTCGCCTTCCGCGATCCGCATGGCATCCGGCCGCTGGTGCTGGGCAAGCGCGCCCACGCCGAAGGCGATGAGTACATCGTGGCCTCCGAATCGGCCGCGCTGGACGTACTGGGCTTCCAGCGCGTGCGCGACGTGCGCCCGGGCGAAGCGCTGGTCATCACCGCGCGTGGCGAGCTGTTCTCCGAAGTCTGCGCCGAGCCGGCCGAGCACAGCCCGTGCATCTTCGAATACGTGTACTTCGCACGTCCCGATTCGATGATCGACAACGTGTCGGTGCACAAGGCGCGCATGCGCATGGGCATCAAGCTGGGCGAGAAGATCCTGCGCCTGCGCCCGGATCACGACATCGACACCATCATCCCGATCCCGGACACCTCGCGCGACGCCGCGCTGGAGATCTCCAACACGCTCGGGGTGAAGTACCGCGAAGGCTTCATCAAGAACCGCTACATCGGCCGCACCTTCATCATGCCGGGGCAGGGCGAGCGCGTGAAATCGGTGCGCCGCAAGCTCAACCCGATCCACCTGGAGTTCCGCAACCGCGTGGTGCTGCTGGTGGATGACTCGATCGTGCGCGGCACCACCAGCCAGCAGATCGTGCAGATGGCGCGCGACGCCGGTGCGCGCAAGGTGTACCTGGCCAGCGCAGCGCCGCCGGTGCGTTACCCCAACATCTACGGCATCGACATGCCGGCCGCCGAAGAACTGGTGGCGCACAACCGCAGCATCGAAGACATCGAAAAGCACCTGGGCTGCGACTGGTTGATCTACCAGGACATCGAAGACATGGAAGCGGCGGTGCGCGAAGGCAACCCGGAGCTGAAGGCCTTCGATTCGTCGTGCTTCAACGGCGTCTACCCGACCGGTATCGAGCCGGGGTACTTCGAGCGCATCCAGCAGTTGCGCTCGGACGATGCCAAGCACAAGCGCCGCGCCTGAGGGTGCACCGATGGCCGAGCAGTTGCCGCTGGAGGCGGCCGGTGACCTGCTGCGTGCCGCGCAGCAGTGCCTGGCCGCAACGGACCCGCTGCATAAAGTCGCGCTGACCCAGGCCTACGCGGTGCAGTTCCGCGCGGGCCAGCTCAAGGCTCGCGCCGATGCCGCACCGCCCGCGCCGATCCGCATGCCGGGCCGGCCGTCCAGGCCGCACCTGGTGCACCCGCGCGACCTGCCCAAGCGCGGGCTGGGCAGTGTGGAGGGGCGCGCGGCGTTCATCCATGCCATCGCCCATATCGAACTCAATGCCATCGACCTGGCCTGGGATGCGGTGTACCGCTTCCGTGGCCTGCCCGGTGCGTTCCATGCCGACTGGGTGAGCGTGGCCGACGACGAGTCGCGCCATTTCATGCTGTTGCACGGGCGGCTGCAGGCGCTGGGGTTCGATTACGGGGATTTCGACGCGCACAACGGCCTGTGGGAAATGTGCGAGAAGACCGCGCACGATGGGCTGTCGCGGATGGCGCTGGTGCCGCGCGTGCTGGAGGCCCGCGGGCTGGATGTCACCCCGGGCATGATCAACAAACTGCGGTCGGCCAATGACCACGCCACCGCCGATGTGCTGGAGATCATCCTGCGCGAGGAAGTGGCGCACGTGGCGGCCGGGTCGCGCTGGTATCACTGGTACTGCAAGCGCGCCCGGGTCGAACCGCGCGAACGCTTCATCGCGCTGTTGAACGAGTACGCCGGCGGCTTCCTCTACGGCCCCTTCAACCTGGAGGCGCGCCTGCTGGCCGGGTTCGACGAAGAAGAACTGGCCAACCTCATCGAGCAGGCCGGCCGCACCAGCGGCCCGGTGCGGTAACCCCACACCGGGTGCGGCCACCCAACATGGTGCAGCCACCCATGGGGTGGCTCTACCGCATCACGCGCCCCGGTAGAGCCACCCCATGGGTGGCTGGCGCATCACGTTTGGTGGCTGGCGCATCACGTTGGATGGCTGCACGTAAATCACGCGTTTGGCAACACCACGCGTTTGCCGTCCTCGGTCGGCCGGTTGATGTAGAACAGCCCCGGTCCGGGGCGATACGGCAATTCACGCGTGCCTTCATCGGCGGCGTACAACAGCGCGGTATCGCCGAGCGCATCGAAATTCCAATGCGCCGACTGCATCAGGTAGTGCTGCCGCAGCAGCTGTTCCTGTGCCGCATCCAACGCCTGGCCCGACAACAGCCGCGCTGTGATCGGCACTAGCACGTCGGGCAGGGTGAGCGCGGCCACGTCATCGGCATCGGCCAACCAGCGCACGCCGGCCGCGGCCGCACGCTGCTGCATCAGCCGCAAGGCCACCCACTGGTAGCGCCCGTCGATGTCGCGCTTCAACACCACCGCCGCATGCGCATACAGCACCCACTGCGGCAGCACGCTGGCACTGCCGGCCACCCGCTGCGCCTGCCAGCGGTGCCACACATCCACCCACACCGCGTCATCGCCCAATCCCAGCGCGGCTTGCCAACGCTGGCACGCCGCCAGCGCCTGCCGATACACCTGGGTGCCCTGCAGCAGGTGCAGCGGCGGCACCTCGGTGTCGGCCAGGCCGTGCCCTGTAACGCGCTGGCCAAGCGGGCGGGTCAACAGCTTGGGCCCTTCGATGCGCTGGTCGTAGCCGCCGCCGATGTTGGCGTGCACGCCGGGCAGGGCGATCTCTTCATGCTGCGGCGCCACCGAGGTCAGCGCGAAGTGGTAACGGTGTTCGTCGCGCGCGGCAATCTGCAGTACCTTGGCGGCGCACCCGGCCGGCAGCGCGACATCGGGCAGTTCGTCGCGCTGCTGCGGGTTGATTGCCACCACCGTATCGAACAGCCCGACAAAGCGCGCCGGCCGCGCGGGGACGGTCGCCTCGTTGGCCACCTGCCAGCCGGTGCGGTGCACCTGCTCGCGCAACCACGCGCGGCCGTCGGCGCGGTTGAGCCGATTGAGCGCATCGCGTGCGGACGCCGCGCCACGCGAAAAACCGAACAGGTCGATATGCAGCGTTTCCAGCACCGCCTGCGGATGGGTACGCGCCAGCGCCCGCAGTGCATCGGGCAGCAGTTCGTCCAGCGCCCGCCGCGCCTTGGCGCGCACCCCCGTGCGCCCGATGCCGAAGGCCAGGCCCATCAGGTCGTCATCGGTGCCGGTGCGGGTGCCGGCGCCCTCGATGTAGATCGCCAGCGACACCACCGGGCCGCGCGCCCGCTGCGCGCGGTCGTCGGGATACAACGCATGCAGCCGCGCGATGTTGGTCAGCCCGTTGCTGTAGCTGCTGGTCAGCCGGCTCTGGTACGGCGAGGCGTCATCGGCCACCAGCGGCGCCGGTGGTCGTGCGGTGGGCGTGGTGCTGCCGGGCGGGCGTGACGCGCGCAACAGGTTGTCGGCGTTGTTGCGGGTGCCGTCGAAGAACAGGCCGATCTGCAGCGACAGCGTCGCCGTGGGTACCGGAGGGGGCTGTCCTGCCATGGCCGTCTGTTCCCAGTGGATGGGACGACGTTAGCGCGAAAACGACACGGACGCGACGTCGCTGAACCGCGAGGTCGGCGGTCACAGTTCGGAAAAGTGATCGACCTTGTCTATTGAATTCACGCGATCAAGTGGAGCCATATGGGCGGGCCCGCTCGCAGGGGCAGCACCGTAACCACGATGTCCACCCCGTTTTCCACTCAGAGAGAGACGACACGATGTCCAGATCGATGAGCAAGGCCGCAGGTGTGATCACGTTGTGCATGGCGGCGGCAGGCGCTGCCAGCGCCGCCCCGTTGTTCGAACCGGTCACGGTGCTGAGCCGTGCCGGCAGTGCCAACCAGCCCGCCGCGCAGGCGGTGCTGTCGGCTGCGTCCACTGCCGCGGTGCAGGAGGTACGGATCGATGCCGCAGCGGTCAATGCTGGCCAGCGGCAGCTCGAGTTCGAGCTGCTGGGGACGCCGGTGCAGGCGCTGCAGCAACGCGTCGAGGCCCTGCCGGACGGCGGCAGCGTCTGGTACGGCCAGCTGCAGTCGCGCAGCGCCAAGCTGGGCGCGCGGGCGGCGGCCAACGACCCGGCCAATTCGGTGATCCTGGTGCGTAACGGCGACACGGTGACTGGCTCCATCCGCAAGGACGGCCAGCTGTACCGCCTGCGCCCGCTCAGCGATGGCCGCCATGTGCTGGTGGAAGTGGACGAGTCGCGCATGCCGGCCGACCACCCGGCCGACTACAACAGCCTGCCGCAGGTGGCCATGCCGGTCAGCGACCGCGCTGGTATCGCGGCGGCGTCATCGGGAACGCCGGCCACCATCCGGGTGCTGGTGGTGGCCACCAACGGCGCGGTGGCCGCGTACGGCGGCAACATGCAGTCGCTGGTGCAGTTGGCGGTGGCCGAATCGAACCAGGGCTACGTCAACAGCAACGTGGGCATCACCCTGCAGCTGGCCGGTTACGAGACCACCCCCTATGTGGAATCAAGCAGCTTCTCCACCGACCTGTCGCGTTTCCGCAACACCAGCGACGGGGTGATGGACAGCATCCACACCAGCCGCAACACCACCCGCGCCGACGTCGCCGTGCTGGTGATCAACAACGCCAGCTCGTGCGGCCTGGCCTCCGGCATCGGCTCCACCGCCGCCACCGCGTTCGCGGCGGTGCATTGGGACTGCGCCACCGGCTACTACTCCTTCGCTCATGAAATCGGCCACCTGCAGAGTGCGCGCCACGACATCGCCACCGACCCGAGCACCTCGCCGTACGCGTATGGCCACGGCTACCGTTACGAGCCGTCGAGCGGTTCGCGCTGGCGCACGATCATGGCCTACGCATGCACGGCGGGCTGCCCGCGCCTGAACTTCTGGTCCAACCCGAACATCAACTACAACGGCGTGCCGATGGGCATTGCCAGCAGCGCCGACAACCAGCGCGTGCTGGTCAACACCAAGGCCGCGGTGGCCGCCTTCCGCTGATGCTGGCCAACGCCCTGCCTGCCACCGCGCGCTGCGGTGGCGGGCAGGGCACCTTGGGTCAGGCGGGATCTGCCGCGTCGGGACGGCAGCGCCGCAGCGCGGTCTGGCCATCGCCGGCCTCGATCCGACCGGCGGTCTTGTCGCCCCCGGCGGCGGTGCTGTCGGCATCGATGAAGAGCAACAGGTTCACGATCGCACTGGTGGCCGTATACGCGGTGTCGCCCTCGGCCGTGGTCACGCCGCGATACAGGCGCGGGGTTTTGCCACAGACCACCAGCTCGTAGGCCATCGCGCCAACGCCCTCGCCATCGCTGGCCTGCAGCCGCATGCGTTCGCCATAGGGGCCGCTGCCAAAGCGTTCCAGCAGCACCCAGCCCTGCGCGGGAGGCGCCTGTTCGAACGCGAACACGGGCGTGCGTCCCTGCGCATCGGTGATGCCCTGGTAAACATCCTTCTCTGCGGCCACGAACGGCAGGTCGAACGCGGTGTGCGACAGCGCGAACGGCCGCAACGCGGCCGGTGCGGCGCTGACCGTGTCGCGCAGCACGAACTGGTACCGGTGCGGGCCGCTGCCCACCTGCGGCGCGTGCGGGTCGGGGCGGATCTGTTCCACCTGGGGTGACGCAGTGGCTTCGGCGGGGGCGGCGCTGGCTGCCACAGGCGTGCCCAGCGAAAGCAGCGTGGCCAGCAGCAGGGCCGGTGGACGGTCGATCATCCGTGATCCTTTATCGGCTCAGCGCGCCAGCGTGTCCAGGCTCCAGCCCTGCGCGGTCACGCGCAGCACCGACCCTTGTTCATACCAGTCACCCAGGACAATCCGGGTGCACGGGCGATCGCCGACCTGCAGCGCGTGGATCGCCGGGCGGTGGGTGTGGCCGTGGATCATGGTGTCCACGCCGTGGCGCACGTAGGTGGCCTCCACTTCGGCCGGTGCCACGTCGGTGACGGTCTCGAAGCTGGCGCGGTCGTCCTGCTTCATTTCCGACTGTCGCGCCTGGCTGGCATCGCGCGCTTTCTGCGCGAAGGCGATGCGCGCGGCCAGCGGCTGGGACAGGAACTGCGCCTGGAACACCGGGTCGCGGGTCTGCGCGCGGAACTGCTGGTAGGCCACGTCGTCGGTGCACAGCAGGTCGCCGTGCTGCAGCAGCACCGGGCGGCCGTACAGGTCGATCACGCTGGGGTCGGGCAGGATGCGGAAGCCGGCACGGCGCGCGTAGTCGTTGCCGACCAGGAAGTCGCGGTTGCCGCGGATGAAGTACACCGGCACGCCGGCATCGGACACGGCATGCAGCGCGTCGGCCACCGCGTCGGCGGCGGCCGAGGGCGTGTCATCGCCGATCCAGGCTTCGAACAGGTCGCCCAGGATGTACAGCGCGTCGGCCTGCATCGCTTCATCGCGCAGGAACGCCAGGAACAGCTCGGTGATGGCTGGACGACTCGGGTCCAGGTGCAGATCGGAAATGAACAGCGTGGTCATGCGCGCATTGTAAAACGGGTCG
The DNA here is from genome assembly GCF_000661955.1 of Stenotrophomonas rhizophila. Taxonomy (NCBI): domain Bacteria; kingdom Pseudomonadati; phylum Pseudomonadota; class Gammaproteobacteria; order Lysobacterales; family Lysobacteraceae; genus Stenotrophomonas; species Stenotrophomonas rhizophila. Next base: position 3,560,491 of record NZ_CP007597.1, on the reverse strand, counting down.
GGCGGCTCTGCTGCGGCCTGCACCCCAGGTTACAGCGGCAGCGGCAACCACCGAAGGCTCGCGCCGGCCAGGGCTGTCGCAATTGCCGTGGCCGCCAGCACATCGCTGGGATAGTGCAGGCCCAGCACTACCCGGGACAGCCCCACCGCGGCGGTGAACGGCACCAGCAGCGGTGCCAGCCACGGGTAGTAGGCCAGGGCGACGATGGTGAACGACACCGCGTGCAGGGTGTGCCCGGAAGGGAAACTGAATTCATCCAGCGGCGCGACCCAGGCGCGGATGCGCAGGTCGGCGGCATACGGGCGCGGGCGTCGGGTCCAGCGTTTGAGACCCTTGTACAGCAGCAACGCCATCAGCCCGGTGGCGGCCATGTGCAGCGAGGCCTGCAGCCCTTCAAACCCGTCCAGCAGCACCAGTGCGGCCATCAGCGCATACCAGAACACCCCGTCGCCCAGCCGGCTGACCACGGCGAACGCGCGGCGTACCCGGCGGCGCCTGCAGTAGTGGTTGGCGCGGCGGCACCAGCGGGTCTCGTGCCCGCGCAGGGCGTCAAGCGGCGTGGTCGGCATGGGGCCTCCGGGCCGTGGCCAGTTCGGACAACAAGGCATCGAATTCGGCCACCACCTGCTGTGGATGCAGCCGTTTCATGGCGGTGGCCGCGTTGCGGCCCAGCCGGGCCCGCAGCACATCGTCGCCGGCCAGCTGCAGCGCGGCAGCGACGAACTCACTGTCGGTGTTCACCGCCATGCCGTTCTCATCGGTGCGCAGGTATTCGCGTGCCGCGCCGTAATCGAAGGCCACGGTGGCCACGCCGCTGGCCATCGCTTCGAGGGTGACGTTGCCGAAGGTCTCGCTGCGGCTGGGGAACAGGAACAGGTCGCCGCTGGCGAAGTGGCGCGCGAGCGCGTCGCCGCGCTGCACGCCGCAGAAGATGAAGTCGGGATTTTCATGCGCCAGTTTTTCGCGCGAGGGGCCATCGCCCACCCAGATGAAGCGCGCCTTGGGGCGTATCTGCTGCAGGCGGCGGAACGCCTTCACCGCCAGGCCGAGGTTCTTTTCCGGCGCGATGCGGCCCACGTAGATCGCCGCAAAGCCGTTGCCATCGATACCCCATTCCTCGCGCAGTGCGGGGTCGCGCCGCGGTGGTTCAAACTGGCTACTGTCCACCGCACGGGCCAGCAGGCGCACGCGGTCGAAGCCCTGTTCGCCCAGGAACTGCTGCAGTTCCTGGGTGGGCACCAGGGTGGCATCGGCCTGGTTGTGGAAGCGCCGCATCCAGCGCAGCGCAGCGGCCTGCAGCCAGGCCACGCCGTAGTCGGGCAGGTACTCGTCGAAGCGGGTGTGGAAGCCGCTGGCGACCGGGATGCCGAGCCGGCGCGCGGTGCGCAGTGCGGACCAGCCCAACGGGCCTTCGGTGGCGATGTAGATCGCATCGGGGCGCTGCAGCTGCCATTGCCGGGCCAGGCGCTTGGGCGCGGGCAGCCCGAAACGCAGGCCGGGGTAGCGCGGCAGCCCGGCCCCGGTCACCAGCAGGGTGCCTTCCTCGGTGTCGGCTTCGGTGGCTTGGCGCGGGCGTACCAGGTCCACCTGGTGGCCAGCCGCGCGCAGTCCCTGTTCCAGCCCCTGCACGGTCAGGGCAACGCCGTTGACTTCGGGGGGGTACGTTTCAGTGACGATGGCATAGCGCATGGCGGGCCTCCGGTATGTGGCCATGCTGGGCGCGCGCGATGTAGCGCCCATGACGCGCGCATGACCGGCCGATGACGCCCCCAGCTTCTGCACGCGCAGTTTGGATCGGCTGGCGTCCCCGATCGGGGCGGTCGCGCGCGTGAGGGCCCCGTAGCAGCCGGTAGGCCCCTGGCGCAAATGTCCCCCGGCCGCGGGGCGGCCTCCTCCTTTATTTTGCCCAGGCGCCTACCGGCTGCTACGGGGCTCGGCTTGCGGTGCGCAGGTGGACGCCACGCTTTTTTTGACGGTGGTCGGTGGGTCGGGCGTTGGGTCCCCATGCCCTTGGAGGCGAAATAAAGGAGGAGGTGGCGGCCGCAGGCCGACGCCGGGGGCGTCGCCGGAAAGGGCATGGGGGCCCAGCGCCCGATCCGCCGCCGGCTGTGTGCCGGGAAAGCATCAAGGCACGTTTCTGCCTGCCCCGCAGATGGGCGAAGAACCAAAAAAAACCACGGCCCCGAAGGGCCGTGGTTGGGTGTTGCGGTATTACCGGGCAGCGATCAGAACTGCTGCTTGTACTGCATGTACACGAAGCGACCGATGTCGAAACCGCCGTAGTACGAGTACACCGAGTTCGGCTTGGTGTACATCACCGGGCCGAGACGGTTGAACACGTTGTTGGCGCCGATCGACACGGTGGCGTTCCACGGCAGCTTGTAGCGGGCCTGCACGTCGTGGAAGGTGACCGAGCCACGCTCGTTGTAGCTGCGCGAGCCCTTGTACCACGGTGCGTACACGCTCGGATCGGTGCACTCGTCCGGATGGTTCAGCAGGCTCAGGCACTGCTCCTTCACGCCGGAGTAGTAACGCGCGCTCCAGCTGATGCCGAAGTTCTCCAGATCCCAGCCCACGGTCGCATTGGAACGCACGCGGAAGCCGATACCGGTGTTGGTGGCGATGCCGTTGGTGGTGGTCGGCACGGTCGTCGCGTCGTTGGACGAACGGTAGATGTTCGAGCTCACGTACGTGGTCGACCAGGAGGTGCTCAGCTTGCCGTAGGCAGTATCCAGACGGTAGCTCAGGTCCATGTCGTAGCCTTCGGTCTCGGCGAAACCGGCATTGCGGTTGCCGAACTTCAGGCCGGTGACGATGCCGGTGACCGGATCACGCGAGAAGCGGGCGCAACGCGACTCGATGTTCTGCTCGTAGCAGTCGATCAGGATCTGATTCGGGCTGTCGGAGACGATCGTGTTGTCGATGCGGATCTTCCACCAGTCCAGCGACACATTGAAGTTGCTGATGAAGGTCGGGCTCCAGACCACGCCCAGCGTCTTGCTGGTCGAGGTTTCCGGCAGCAGGTTGGGGTTCGAGCCGGAGGTGAAGGCGACCGGGCTGGCAGCGCTCGACCCGGAGGTGGGCTTGTTGGTGCTGTCCAGCTGGCGGAACGTGGCGACGTTGGCGATGTCCTGCGCGCAACGTGCACGCACGCTGCTGCTGCTCTTGGCCGAACCGTATGCGCTGTCGCACGGATCGCTGAAGGTCGGGAAGGTTTCCGAGCCGCCACCGTACAGGTCGTTGATGGTCGGCGAGCGGAAGCCCTCCGCCCAGGTACCGCGGACCAGCAGCTGGTCCAGCGGACGCCACTTGAAGCCGAACTTGCTGTTGAGCGTGTCGCCGAAGGTGTTGTAGTCCGAATAACGCGTCGCGGCGCTGAAGCTCAGCTCCTTGGCACCCGGCAGGTCGGCCAGCACCGGCACGTTCAACTCCAGGTAGGCTTCCTTGACCTTGTACGCGCCACCGGTCGGGCCTGCGGCCAGATTGGTGGTCGCGCCGGTCTGGGCCAGGGCGTCCGGGGTGAACTTGCCGCTCTCTTCGCGGTGTTCCAGGCCGAATGCAAAGCCCAGGTCACCGGCCGGCAGGGTGAACGCGCTGCCGCTGAGGTTGGCGAACCAGTTCTTGGTCGTGGTTTCGCCCGTAGCATTCTCTTCCGGGAACAGCCAATCCTGCAGCGCCTGGTTGCCGTCCAGACCGTACGGGTTCTGCACGCCGTACGGCACCAGCGGGTTCCATACCATGCAGTTGGCCTTCGGGGCGGCAGCGCTGCCGCACTCGACCTTGCCGGTCGCGGTGTTCAGGTACGACGGGCCGACCGCATCGATGACGCGCTGCTTGTGCAGGTTGCCGGTGGTGTGCTGGGTCAGCTCGTTCTTGCTGTACTGGTAGCCCACTTCCCAGTCGAAGTAACGCTCACCCAGATCGAACGAACCGTCGAAGGCGGCGACCGCACGCTTGGTCTTCAGCTCGCTGGTGCTTTCGCGCGGCAGTTCCCAGGTACGACGGTTCCAGGCGACCGAGGTCGGGGTGGCATACCCGTTCTTGTTGCCGAACGGGTTGAAGTAGCTGTCCACCGACATGTTGCCCTCGGCGGGGGTCTTGCCCAGCGTGCTGGAGGACAGCGGGTAGCCCGCGGTCACGCGGGTCGACTCGCGCTTGTTGTAGCCCAGCTCGGTCTTGAAGTTGATGTTCTCGGTGATGCTGGCCTGGCCGGAGAAGAACAGCGAATCACGCTTGATCGGATAGCTCAGGTGCATCTGATCGTTGGTGTTGCTGGTGTCGCCGGTGAACGCGGCCGGGTTGGTCAGGTGGTAGTTGCCCGGCTTGGTCGGATCGGTGCCACGGTTGAGCGAGTAGCCGCAGCCGGCGGTCGCGGTGCAGCCCGGGCCACGCAGGCCGGTGAACTGGCCCCACTGGCTGGTGGTGGTCCAGCCTTCGGTCGGGTGGCGGTCGGTGTTGCTGTACTGGCTGAAGCCGCGGTCACGCGCCCACACGGCCTTTTCTTCCGAATGCTCGGCGGCGAACGTGGCCGAGAAGCGGTCGTTGGACCAGCCGGCGACCACGTCGAAGCGGTCACGCGCGCCGTCGCCTTCGCTGTACTGGCCGTGGTAGACGTTGGCGGTCACGCCGTTGACGTTGCTGCGGGTGATGATGTTGACCACGCCGGCCATGGCGTCGGAGCCGTAGATGGCCGAGGCGCCGTCCTTCAGGATCTCGATGCGCTCGATCGCCGACACCGGCAGGACTGACAGGTCCTGGTAGCCGGAGGTGCTGATGCCCAGGCGACGACCGTTGATCAGCACCAGCGTGCGCTGGGTACCCAGGCCGCGCATGTCGACGTAGGTACCGCCGGCATTTTCACCTGCGGTCAGCACGTTGGCACGGCTGATCGTCGGGCTGCCCATGGCGGTGACGTTCTGCAGGATGTCCGAGACCGAGCTGAAGCCCTGGCGCTCGATGTCCATGCGGGTCAGCGCCAGCACCGGCTGGGCGGTTTCCACGTCGACCTGGCGGATGCGCGAACCGGTGATCTCGATGCGGTCAAGGTTGGTTGCTGCCGGCGCGTCCTGTGCCATCGCCGGGGCGGCCATCAGGCCTGCGGTGCCGGCGACCAGGGCATAGCGGATCGCCTGCCCCAGTACGTTGGTGCGTGAATTCATGTGGCTCTCTCTCTCGTTTGGAACTGGATCAAAAAGAGTCGGCGGGCCCAAGTTCCCGCGTCCCCAAAAATCCGACCGTGTGAAGGCCGGTTCCTTGATCATAGTCTCGGTCGTTAATACTTTGTAAATAGTCCGCGAAGAAATTCTCACGGGCTTCTAACGAGCGAGACAAAACTGCAAGAGAAGCAATGACTTGTCGTGGCGGTTCGGGAGTAGCTACGTATCGGTTTGTGTCGAAATGTAGCAATTTGATGCAATGCGGCATGGTTCCCGCGCAAATCCCCCCGCGCCCGGCCGCTGGAGCGGCTGGCAAACGGCCACGACGAAGCCGCCGCCCGCCGGGGTGGGGCGGGCAGGGTAAGGGGACACGGTGGGGACTACCGCCGCCCGGTACCGCCACGCGGCACAGAAGACGCAGGAAGGGCGGCCCGCGGCGGTGCGCGGGCCGCTGAACTCAGGCCACGAACGGCCGGAACTGCACGCCCAGCCCGGCCATGCCCTCGGTTTCACCGATCAGGTCGGCGCGCAGCAGCGGCCGCGCATCGATGTAGGCCTGCGGCAGGATCAGCGCCAGGCGGCTGTCGTCGGCGGTCAGTTCCAGCGCCGGCATCGGGGTTTCCTCGTGGGCGCGGTTGAGCAGCACCGCCAGCCGCAGCAGCGCGGTCATGCGCCGTGCCGGTTGCAGCAGGCGCTCGGGCAGCGCCTCGAACGCCGACTTGGAGATGTTGCGGCGGTGGCTGCGGACCAGCGCGGCCAGCAGCTGCTGTTCCTGCCGCGAGAAGCCGGCGATGTCCGAGTTCTCCAGCACGTAGCTGCCGTGCACGTGGTAACCGCTGTGGGCGATCATCAGGCCCAGCTCGTGCAGGCGCGCGGCCCAGCCGAGCATGCGCGCGTCGTCGGGGTCCAGCGCCCAGCTGTCTTCCACCTGGGCCAGCAGGTTCATCGCGGTGTGCTCGACGCGGTCGGCCTGCACGATGTCGATGCCATAGCGCAGGGTCAGCGCGGCCACCGATTCGTCGCGCAGGTCGTTTTCGCTGGCGCGGCCCAGGATGTCGTACAGGATGCCTTCGCGCATGGCCGCCTTGCTGACCAGCAGCTTCTGCAGGCCCAGCGCCTGGAAGGCCGCCTCCAGCACCAGGATGCCGCCGGCGATGATCGGGCGGCGGTCGGCCGACAGCCCGGGCAGGTTGATGTCTTCGATGCGCTTGGCCTTGAGCAGCTCATCGCGCAGCTGCGGCAGGGCTTCGGCGGTGATCGCGCCCTTGCTCAGCTTCATGGTGGCGCAGATCTCGCTGATCGCCTTGTGCGTGCCCGACGAGCCCAGCGCTTCGTGCCAGCCCAGCGCCCGGTACTTGTTGGCGAACTGCTGGAACTCCGCGCCGATCTCGGTCAGCGCATCCTTCCAGCGCTTGCGGCTGAGCTTGCCGCCCGGGAAGAACCGGCGCGTGCTGGCGATGCAGCCGGCCTGCAGGCTTTCGCGTTCCAGGGTCTGCATGCCCTGGCCGATGATGAATTCGGTGGAGCCGCCGCCGATGTCGATCACCAGCCGGCGCTGGTCCGGCTTGGGCGGCTGCGCGTGGGCCACGCCCAGGTAGATCAGGCGGGCCTCTTCGCGGCCGCTGACCACTTCGATGGCATGCCCGAGCGCGGTCTCGGCCGGCATCAGGAAGGCCTGCGGCGAGCGCAGCTGGCGCACGGTGTTGGTGGCCAGCGCGCGCACCCGGACCGAGGGAATGGCGCGGATGCGCTGGCCGAACCGCGCCAGGCATTCCAGCGCGCGCTGGCGCGCCTCGGCGGACAGGCCGCCCTTGCCATCCAGGCCATCGGCCATGCGCACGGTCTCGCGCAGGCGGTCGACCACCCGCAGCTGCCCGAGCGTGTAGCGCGCGATGACCATGTGGAAACTGTTGGAACCCAGGTCGATGGCGGCGAGCAGGTCGCCATCCTGCAGGGCGGGCGGAGTCGTGGAGGTATGCGGCATTTGCGAATGTTAGCCGAAGGGTGGGTCGCGAAGTCACCGCGCGCCCTTCACATGGGCAGGCTGCGACGACCGGTCGCATCGAAGGGGGCAGGCGGCTGCCCGGCCGGTAGGTGCCGACCGCTGGTCGGCACGCAAGAACGTACCGACTCGGGCTATCAACGCGTACCGACCAACGGTCGGTACCTACAGGCCCTGCATCAACGCCATCTGCGCCGCGTGCGGCGGCTCGTCGTGGTCCGGGGTGCACTTCCGGTAGCTGCCGTCGGCCTGCAGCTGCCAGGCGTTGAGGTTGTCGTCCAGGTAGTTCTGCAGCACGTCACGGTAGACCTTGCGCGCCAGCTCCGGGTCCAGGATCGGGAAGCAGGTTTCCACCCGGCGCAGCAGGTTGCGCTCCAGCCAGTCGGCACTGGCGCAGTAGAGCTCGGCGGCGCCATCGTTGCCGAACCAGTAGACACGGCTGTGCTCCAGGAACCGGCCGACGATCGAACGCACCCGGATGTTGTCCGACACCCCGGGCACGCCCGGGCGCAGGGTGCAGGCGCCCCGCACGATCAGGTCGATCTGCACGCCGGCCTGGGAGGCGGCATACAACGCGCGGATCACCTGCGGCTCGTTGAGGGCGTTCATCTTGGCGATGATCCGGCCCGGGCGACCACTGGTGGCCAGGCGGGTCTCGCGTTCAATACGCTGCAACAGGCCGGGGTGCAGGGTGAACGGCGATTGCAGCAGGCGCTTGAGCTTGGTTCGCGGCGCCAGGCCGGACAGCTGCTGGAAGAGCAGGTGCACGTCGTTGCCGATGTCCGGGTCGGCGGTGATCAGGCTCAGGTCGGTATACGCGCGTGCGGTACCGCTGTGGTAATTGCCGGTGCCCAGGTGCACATAACGGCGCAGCTTGCGGCCCTCGCGGCGCACGATCAGCAGCATCTTGGCGTGGGTCTTGTAGCCCACCACGCCGTACACCACCTGCACGCCGGCTTCCTGCAGGCGGTCGGCCAGGCCCAGGTTGGCCTCTTCGTCGAAGCGTGCGCGCAGTTCCACCACCACGGTGACGTCCTTGCCGTTGCGCGCGGCCTGGATCAACGCATCGACAATCTGCGAATCCTTGCCGGTGCGGTACAGCGTCTGCTTGATCGCCAGCGCGTTGGGATCCACCGCGGCCTGCTTGATCAGGTCCAGCACCGGGGTGAACGCATCGAACGGATGGTGAAGCAGCACGTCCTTGCGCGCCACCACGTCGAAGATGCCGTCGCCATCGCGCAGCACGCGCGGGCTGAGGGTGGGGTACTTCAGTTCCGGGCGGGCCAGCAGGTCGTACAGCTGGATCACGCGGTTGAGGTTGACCGGCCCGTCGATGCGGTACACCGCGTTTTCGGTCAGGCCGAAATTCTGCAGCAGCGTGCGCACGATGTCGCGCGGGCAGTCCTGCGCGATCTCCAGGCGCACCGCCGGCCGGTAGCCACGGTCGACCAGCTCGTCGCGCAGCGCCAGCGCCAGGTTCTCCACTTCTTCCTCGTCCACCACCAGTTCGGAATTGCGGGTCACGCGGAACTGGTAGGCGCCCTGGACTTCCATGCCCGGGAACAGTTCGTCGACGAACGTGGACAGCACCGAGGACAGGAACACATAGGTCTGCGGGCCGCCGAGTTTTTCCGGCAGCTGGATGATGCGCGGTAGCGAGCGCGGCGCGCGCACGATGGCCAGGTGGCCGGCGCGGCCGAACGCATCGGTGCCCTTGAGCACCACCACGATGTTCAGCGACTTGTTGAGGATCTTCGGGAACGGGTGCGACGGATCCAGCCCCAGCGGCGACAGCACCGGCATGATCTCGTTGCGGAAATAGGCGCGCAGCCAACGCTTCTGGCGGTGGTTCCAGGAGTGCCGGCCAAGCACGTCGATGCCGGCGTCGTGCAGCGCCGGGCGCAGGGTTTCATTCCAGCAGCGGTACTGCTGGTCCACCAGCTGTGCGGCGCGATCGTGGATCGCGTTGAGAATCGCCTGCGGGGTCATGCCATCCGGGGCCGGCGGCAGCCCGAACTCCTGCGCATGGCGGACCGCGGCGGCGCGGATCTCGAAGAACTCGTCCAAGTTGGTGCAGGAGATGCACATGAAGCGCAGCCGCTCCAGCAGCGGCACCTGCGTGTCCATCGCCTGGGCCAGCACGCGGAAGTTGAAATCCAGCTGCGACAGCTCGCGGTTGATGTACAGCGCCGGGTCACGCAGTGGATCGTTGTCCACAGGCACGGCGATGGGAACGAGAGTGCTCATGCGGAAAGGTCTTCGGAAGAGGAAAGGGAGGCCGCGTCGGCGCGCTCGCGGACGTGGTCGGCATCGAAGTGGCACGCAAACACGCTGCCCTTGCCGACCTCGCTCTGGATCTCCAGGCGTGCATGGTGCAGGCCCAGGATGTGCTTGACGATCGACAGGCCCAGGCCGGTGCCACCGCTTTCGCGCGAACGGCTGCTGGACACCCGGTAGAACCGTTCGGTCAGGCGAGGCAGGTGGGTGGCGGGAATGCCGTAACCGGTGTCGCGCACGCTGAGCACCACGCCCTGGCCCTCGCGCGCCAGCTCTACTTCGACCCGGCCACCGGCCGGGGTGTAGCGCACCGCGTTGGTGACCAGGTTGGAGAAGGCGCTGTGCAGTTCCTTGTTGGACCCCTGCAGGTCGACCCCGGCACTGTCGATCACGCTGATCTGGTGGCGGCCCTGGCTGTGCGCCTCGGCCTCACGGCGCAGCGTGGCCAGCATCGGCGCCATCGCCACGGTCTCTTCTTCGGTGTGTTCCTGCGATTCCAGCCGCGACAGGGTGAGCAGGTCTTCGACCAGCTGGGCCATGCGCTGGGACTGCTTGCGCATCTCTTCCAGCATCGGGCCGGTGCCGGGGAAGTCCTCCGGCTCCATCATGTCCAGGTAGCCGTGCACCACGGTCAGCGGCGTGCGCAGTTCATGGGACACATTGGCCACGAAGTCGCGACGCACCTGTTCCAGCCGCAGCAGCTTGCTCACATCGCGTGCGATCAGCAGCCAGTAGTCCGGCGAGTAGGGAATCAGGCGCAGGTTGAGCCGGATCGCCGGATCGACCGGGGAAGGCACGTCCAGGATCGGTTCGGCATTGCGTCCGCCGGCCAGCCAGTGGGCCAGCGGCATTGGTTGCAGGCGCTCGACCAGGGCCTCGCCCAGGTCACCGGGATGGTGCAGGCCCAGCAGCGAGGTGGCCGCTTCGTTGAACCACTGCACGCGCTGGCTGTTGCGGTCCACCACCACCACCGCGTCGGGCAGGGCGGCGGCGGCGGCGCGGTAGCTGCGCAGCATGTCCAGCAGGCGCCGCTTGCGCGTGCGCATTTCCAGCTGGTTGCGGTACAGCAGGCGGTCCAGTTCGTTCCACACGCCGTTGCCGCCGCCCATGTCCCAGCGCTGCCGGGCGGTCAGCCGGCGCAGCACCCGGCGCAGCCGCCAGTAATGCCAGGCCAATGCGCCGATGGACGCCAGCGCGATGCACATCCACACATGGCCGGTGAGCAGCCCCAGCACGCCGGCGGCGAGCAGCAGCAGGGCGAGGGTGGCCAGTGTCTTCAACCAGGCAGAACGGATGTGGCGCGGCATTGCGGTCTCGCGGAAAGTGCGGTCCCCGGTGTGATCCGGGGGAGAGCGGGGCGCTGCCCCGCTACCAAACGTGGAGCGGGACTCTACCCCGCTGCGTAGGGCGGGACTCTACCCCGCTGCGTAGAGCGGGGCTCTGCCCCGCTGCTGCAGCTGCCTGAGCCTAGCAGAAGCAGCGCCGTGATCAGGTCGAGGTGGAGAAGCGATACCCGGCGCCGCGCACGGTCTGCACCATGTTTTCCGCCGCGAACGGTTCCAGCGTCTTGCGCAGCCGGCGGATGTGCACGTCGATGGTGCGTTCCTCCACGTAAACGCTGCCGCCCCACACATGGTCCAGCAACTGGGCGCGGGTATAGACGCGCTCGGGGTGGGTCATGAAGAAGTGCAGCAGGCGGTATTCGGTGGGGCCGATCGGCACCGGCTGGTCGCCAGCGAACACGCGGTGGGCGGCGCCGTCGATGCGGATCGAACCGACCGCCACGCTGCCATCCTCGTCATCGTCGCGGGCGCGGCGCATCACCGCGCGGATCCGGGCCAGCAGTTCGCGGGCCGAGAAGGGCTTGACCACGTAGTCGTCGACACCGGCTTCCAGGCCGCCGACGCGATCGTTCTCTTCGCCTCGCGCGGTCAGCATGATGATCGGCACCTCGCGGGTGAGGGCCTCCTTGCGCCAGCGCCGGGCCAGGTCCAGCCCGCTGGTGCCCGGAAGCATCCAGTCCAGCAGGATCAGGTCGGGGACGCGATCGGCGATCGCCGTCTGCGCTTCGCGCGCATCGCCGGCATGGATGGGGTCGTAGTCGCCCTTGCGGAGGGCGAAGGCGACCATTTCGCGGATCGCGGGTTCGTCATCGACGATCAGAATGCGTTTCTGCACGTGCGCACCGTATTGCTTATCAGACCGGGATTGAGCCCAGTAGACTACGGTTTCATGACATGTTTGTGACGGCCGGGGCGGCGATCGATGCCGATTGCCATGCGCTGGTCATCTGCCGGCAGCGCGGTCGCCGGCTCAACGCCGTTCCAGCTCCGGGTCGCTGATGCCCTGGCGGCGCATTTCGAGCACGGTCGGGGTGATGGTCTCGATGCGCGCATCCACCCGCGCGCGGCCGACATAGTCCAGCCCGGGCTGCTTCTTCAGGGCCTGCAGCTGGATCAGCGCCTGCTCCGGCCGGCCGTTCAGGTAGGCCGCCTCGGCGTACGCCTCGCTGGCCCGTACGGTGTCGCCGGCCAGTTCGCTGGCCCGGGCATAACGCAGCTGGAACACCGGATCATTGCCGCTTTGCGACAGTAGCGGGCGCAGCATCGCCTGCGCGCGCTGGCCGGCCTCGCGGCCGCCCTGCTCGTTGAGGATTTCGGCGTAGGTCAGGGCCACCGGGCGGCTGCCGGGGTGCTGGCGCAGCAGCGTCTCGAAGCGGGCGTTGGCCTGGGCGGCCTGGCCGGCGCGCGACTCGGCCTGGCCCAGCGCCACCGCGACCCACAGGTTGTCGGGATGGTCGCCCAGCAGCGCGACAAGGTCGGTACGGGCCTGCGCGGCCCCGCTGTTGCGCAGCCGTGCCAGGGCCAGGCCGTAGCGCTGCGCCGGGCTCAAGCCGTCCTTCTGCGCGCGCTGCAGGTTTTCGTACTCGCGCACCACGTCGCCCGGCGTATCGGCGCTGAGCACCCGCAGGCGTTCGCGCGCCCATTCGAACTGGCCGCTGGCGCCCCGGCTGAGGGCATTCACCGACAGCTGCATCGAGGCCGGCAGCAGCGGGTTGCCGCGTCGCACGATCGGGTCGGACAGGGCCGGGTCGGCGGGGTTCACCCGTTCCTGGCGGACCCCACCGGGAACCTCGGTGGTCAGCAGCACGGTGTCCTTCTTCATCTGCTCGGCGCGGGACTTGGCCTCGCTGATGCGGGTGGTGTTGACCGGGTGGGTCTGCAGGAAGTCGGGGACCGAGTAGCCGCCGGCGTTGCCGCGCATCGAGGCGGACATGCGTTCGAAGAAGCCGGCCATCGCATCCACGTCGTAGCCGCTGCGGGCCAGCGTGCGGATGCCCAGACGGTCGGCTTCGGATTCGTTGCTGCGGGTGTAGTTGATCTGGCGCTGCTGCATCAGGCCCATGCCCGAGGTGATCGCGGCCATGGTCGCATCGCCGGAGGAGCTGCCGCCGGCCTGCTGCGCGGCGACCACCGCCGCCAGCATGCCCAGCAGGATCGGGATCTGGTCGCGCTGGGCGCGCTCCACCCCGCGCAGCACGTGTTGCTGGGTGACATGGGCGATTTCGTGGGACAGCACTGCGGCCACCTCATCCTCGCGTTCGGCGGTCAGCACCAGGCCCGCGTTGACCCCCACATAGCCGCCCAGCGTGGCGAAGGCGTTGATCTGCCGGTCCTTGAGCATGAAGAACGTGTAGGACTGGCGCGGCTGGGCACTGTTGGAGCCCAGCCGGGTGCCGATGTTCTGCAGCCAGTCGTCCACCAGCGGGTCGTCCAGCAGGAAGCCGTAGTTGCGCAGTTCGCGCAGCATCATCCCGCCGTACTCGGCCTGGCGCGCCGGGGTCAGCAGTTCCCCGGCCGACGACCCGATGTCCGGCAGCTTGGAGTCCTGGGCCGAGGCCAACGGCGCGGCCAGGGCGAGGGTGAGCGCGGCGGAGAGCAGCAGAGGGCGCAAGTGAAGCTCCAGGACGGGCAGGGCGGGGAACCAGGGCGGCAGCGTGACAGGCCCCATGCCAATCTGCGGTTAATCCACAGTGTTGCGGTCATGACATGGAAAAACCAGCGGCCAGCTACCATATACAGACACTCGTTTGTCCGTGGAGTTTCCCGTGAGCCAAGATGTTGCGTCCAACCCGGGTGGGGCCCCCGCCATCACCATCTATTCCACCGCCGTCTGCCCCTACTGCGTGGCCGCCAAGAACTTCCTGAAGAGCAAGGGGCGCGACTGGACCGAAGTGCGGATCGACCTGGACCCGGTCGAGCGCGACAAGATGATGGCCAAGACCCGCCGCACCAGCGTGCCGCAGATCTTCGTCGGCGACGTTCACGTGGGCGGCTATGACGACATGATGGCGCTGCACCGGGCCGGCAAGCTGGAACCGCTGCTGGCCGGCGAGGGCCAGGCGTGAGCGCGGCCGACGACGGCAGCAAGGACCGCATCGCCGAGTTCACCGAATTCCGCCAGCGCATGAACCAGCGCATCCTGGGCGAGCCCAACCAGGTGGTCCGCCGCTTCTTCGCGCTGGACACCCAGACCTACCAGGCCGGCGCGCTGGATGTGAAGACCAAGGAGCTGCTGGGCCTGGTCGCCTCGATGGTGCTGCGCTGCGATGACTGCATCAGCTACCACGTGGCCCAGTGCAAGGACGCCGGGGTGACCCGCGAGGAGTTCTTCGAGACGTTCTCGGTGGGCCTGGTGGTCGGCGGCTCCATCGTGATTCCGCACCTGCGCCGCGCGGTCGATTTCCTGGACCAGCTCGAAGGCGGCGCCGCCGCGCCGGCTGTTCACGAACATTGAGGTCGGGGCGGCCGCCGCGCTGCCCTCCCTGATGACGCCGGCGACGCGCTGGCGGGTTTCTGTTCATGTTCGGCATTGGGTGCCCACCGACCAACGGTCGGTGGCTACCGGTGGCGCGCTGGCTGCCGCTGTGTGGGGCTGTCTGGTTGCCGGCCAGCGGCCGGCACTACCAATGGCGGATTTGGGTCCGTTGGGCGGGTCAGGCATAATTGCCGATGAAACTTCCCTTGCGCCCGTGCTCCGCGTAGCTGACGGACGGCGCTCCCCCTCGGTTCGGAATACACATCAATGACGCAGAAAATCACGGTCATCCGCGGTGACGGCATCGGCCCGGAGATCATGGACGCTACCCTGTTCGTGCTCGGCAAGCTGGACACCGGCTTTGAATACGAAGACGCCGACGCCGGCCTGGTCGCGCTGGAAAAGCACGGCGACCTGATGCCCGCTTCCACGCTGGAATCGATCGCACGCAACAAGATCGCCCTGAAGAGCCCGCTGACCACCCCGGTCGGTGGCGGCTTCACCTCGATCAACGTCAGCCTGCGCCGTCACTTCGACCTGTACGCCAACGTGCGTCCGGCCGTGTCGTTCCCGAACACCAAGTCGCGCTTCGGCGACGGCGTGGACCTGATCACCGTGCGTGAGAACACCGAAGGCGCCTACCTGGCCGAAGGCCAGGAAGTGTCGGCCGACGGCGAGACCGCGTTCTCCGGTACCCGCATCACCCGCAAGGGCTCCGAGCGCATCGTGCGCTACGCCTTCGAGCTGGCCCGCAGCACCGGCCGCAAGAAGGTCACCGCCGTGCACAAGGCCAACATCATCAAGTCGACCTCGGGCCTGTTCCTGGCCGTGGCGCGCGAAGTGGCGGCCAAGTACCCGGACATCGAGTTCCAGGAAATGATCGTCGACAACTGCTGCATGCAGCTGGTGATGCGTCCGGAACAGTTCGACATCATCGTGACCACCAACCTGTTCGGCGACATCATCTCCGACCTGTGCGCTGGTCTGGTGGGCGGCCTGGGCCTGGCCCCGGGTGCCAACATCGGTGAGAACGCGGCCATCTTCGAAGCCGTGCACGGCACCGCGCCGGACATCGCCGGCCAGGGCAAGGCCAATCCGTGCGCGCTGCTGCTGGCAGCCGCGCAGATGCTGGACCACGTCGGCCAGACCGACAACGCCGAGCGCCTGCGCAAGGCCATCGTCGCCACCCTGGAAGCCAAGGATTCGCTGACCGGCGACCTCGGCGGCACCGGCAACACCATGGGCTTCGCCCAGGCCATCGCCAGCCGCCTGTAAGCGGTCGGTCGACATCGTCAGAGTCCACAGCGGGGCGCCTTCGGGCGCCCCGTTGCGTTGGGGGCCTGGGACGTTATCTGTGCGAATTGGGCACAGATTCTGTGCGATCAGGGGGCTGGTTGGTGCGCAATCCGCGCAGCATTCTGTGCCCACTTTCCACGCGCAGGAACACCACGATGAACCTCACCGCCTTCAGCCTTGCCAGCCTGGCCGGCATGGCTGCCACCGCCCCGGTGGCAGCCGCCGAACCGGCCCATCCCACCATCCGCCACCTGGCCGGTGCCCCGGCGATCGCCGCGCTGGACGCCGCCAAGACCGCCGTGCTGGTGATCGATGTCCAGAACGAATACTTCGATGCCCATGCCGCGGCAGGCTTTGCCGGGGGCCGCATGGTCATTCCCGACGGCGTGGCCGCACTGCGCCAGACCCGCCGCGTGGTCGACTTCGCCGATACCCACGGCATCCGCGTCATCCACGTGCAGCATGTGCTGCCGGCGGGCGCGCCGCTGTTCGCGCAGGGCAGCGTCAACGTCGCCTTCCATCGCGACATGCAGCCGCGCAGTGGCGAAACCGTCATTGAGAAGGACAACGTCAGCGTCTTCGCCGGTGCCTCGGCCGCAGTGCTGGACAAGGCGCTCAAGGACGCCGGCATCGACACGTTGATCATCACCGGGCTGCAGACCCATGCCTGCGTCGTCGGTGCCGCCCGCGACGCGGCGGCCGCGCCGCGCGGCTATCGCGTCCTCGTGGCGTCCGACGCCAGTGCCAGCCGCGACCTGGACCTGGCCGATGGCAAGCGCATCGGCCACCGCGCGCTGCACGAGGCGTCGCTGGCGCAGATCCAGGATGCGTTCGGCGATGTCATGGCCACCGACGCGATCCTGGCCCTGCCGGTGCGCGAGGCCGGCAACGGCGCTTGATAAGCTGGCGGGGCCCGCAACCGCGGGTCCTGCCACCCACCTGGAGCTGCCTGTCGATGGACCACTTCGCCGCCCTGCGCGCGCTGCGCGCCATCGTCGAGGCCGGCAGCTTCAGTGCGGCCGCCGAGCGGCAGGGGACCACCCACTCGTCCATGTCGCGGCAACTGCGGCAGCTGGAAGAGCACCTGCAGGTCCGGTTGCTCGATCGCACCACCCGGCGGCTGTCGCTGACCGAGGCCGGGCGTGACTATTACCGCGATGCCGTGGCCTTGCTGGAGCGGCTGGAACTGGCCGACGACCGCGCCCGCGCCGTGCAGGCAGCGCCGAGCGGCCGGGTGCGGATCAGCGTGCCGCAGGTCGTTGCAAGCCAGGAGCTGGCGCACTGGTTGCCCGGTTTCCTGGCCCGCTATCCGCAGGTGTCGCTGGACCTGTGCGCCGACGACCAGCTGGTCGACGTGGTCGGTGGCGGTTTCGACATGGCCCTGCGCATTGCCGCCACCTTGCCCGACAGCCAACTGGTGGCGCGCGAGCTGGCCTGCTGCCCGCGCATCCTGGTGGCCGCACCGGCCTACCTGGCCCGGCATGGTTTGCCGCGCCAGGTGGCAGACCTGCACGCCCATACGCTGCTGGCGTTCCAGCCCGGCGCCGCCAGCACCCCGTGGCACCTGCACGGGCCGCGGGGTGCACGGGCCAGCGTGGAAGCCGGCCAGCGCCTGCGCGTGGATGCCACGCCCGCCCTGTACGCCGCCGTGCAGGCGGGCATGGGCATCAGCCTGTTCACCGCGTTGACCGTGCAGGACGACCTGCGCGCCGGTCGCCTGATCCGCGTGCTGCCGGGATGGCATGCCGGTGAGCGGCGCTACTTCGCGCTGTACCCGCACGCCCGTTCGCTGGCACCGAAGGTGCGCGCGCTGGTGGACTACCTGGCCGCGCATTACGCTGGGCTGGTCAGCGCGGCCGCCTAGCGGTCGCACAGCAACGGGACGCGTGAATGGATTCGGTGTATCTGGTGGTCGCGCTGGGCGCGATCGTGGCGGGGTTCGTGCAGGGCCTGTCGGGCTTTGCGTTCGGCATGGTGGCGATGTCGTTCTGGGCGTGGACCCTGGACCCGCGGCTGGCGGCCACGTTGTCGGTGTTCGGTGCGCTGGTGGGTCAGTTGCTGGCGGTGTTCACCGTACGCCGTGGCTTCAACCTGCGGCTGCTGCTGCCGTTCGTGCTGGGCGGATTGGCAGGCATCCCACTTGGCGTGGCGGTGTTGCCGCACCTGGACATGGCGTGGTTCAAGGCGCTGCTGGGTGGGTTTCTTGCGCTGTGGTGCCCGGTGATGCTGATGGCGCGTTCCCTGCCGCCGATCACCGTCGGTGGTCGCCTGGGCGACACGGTGGCCGGCATGGCCGGTGGTGTGCTCAGCGGCATCGGTGGCTTCGCCGGGCCGGTGCCAACGCTCTGGGCCACGCTGCGCGGCTTCGGCAAGGACGAGCAGCGAGCGGTCATCCAGAACTTCAACCTGTCCATGCTGCTGGTCACCATGGGCGTGTACCTGGGCAGTGGCGTGGTCACCCGCCAGATGCTGCCGTACTTCGCCATCGTCGCGCCGGCCATGCTGGTGCCGACGCTGCTCGGTGCCCGTCTCTACATCGGCATCAGCGAAGCGCGCTTCCGCCAGATCGTGCTGGGCCTGCTGACCGCCTCGGGCGTGGCGCTGCTGGCCTCGGCAGTGCCCACGCTGCTGGCCCGCCAGGCCGGCGCATGAAAAAGGGCGCCCGAAGGCGCCCTTGGGTGTTTCCCTGGCGGTGATTCAGCGCTGCTGGATCTTCGACAGCAGGCGCAGGAATTCCACGTACAGCCACACCAGCGTCACCATCAGGCCGAACGCGCCGTACCACTCCATGTACTTCGGTGCGCGTGCTTCGGCACCGGTTTCGATGAAGTCGAAATCCAGCACCAGGTTCAGCGCGGCCACCACCACCACGAACAGGCTGAAGGCGATACCGACCCAGCCGCCTTCATGGATCATCGGGATGTTGATGTTGAAGAAGCCCAGCACGAACGAGGCCAGGTACAGCAGCGCGATGCCGCCGGTCGCGGCGACCACGCCGAGCTTGAAGTTCTCGGTGACCTTGATCAGCCCGCTGCGGTAAGCGGCCAGCATCACAAACAGCGTGCCGAAGGTGAGCATCACCGCCTGCATCACGATGCCCGGGAACTTGGCGTTGAACAGGGCCGAGATGGACCCCAGGAACAGGCCTTCCACCAGCGCGTACATCGGCGCGGTCACCGGCGACCATTCCTTTTTGAACACCGTCACCAGCGCCAGCACCAGGCCGCCGATCGCACCGCCCATCGCGTACAGCATGGCGCTGGAGGTGGGCAGGCCGGAGGCGTCGATGGCCTGGCTCCACGCGTACGCCGCGGTCAGCACGGTCAGCAGCAACAGCACGCCGGTCTTGTTGACGGTGCCATTGATGGTCATCACCTGATCGGGCGAAGTCACCACCGAGCCGCTGGCCAGGTCGAGGAACGTCGATTCGGAAAGTGCGGGGTTGCCGCTGCGCATTGCCAATCTCCTTGAAGGGTAGGGTGCCGACCATCCGGCCGCTGTGCCGAGAATAGCCGATACGCTGTTGCCGGATCGGGGCATGCACGACAACGTGAAAAAAGCGTTGACAGATGCCGCGCACATTCCCACAATAGCCGACTCTTTCGGGGGGAACCTCGAGGGATCAAACCGCCGGGGTATAGCGCAGTCTGGTAGCGCGCCTGCTTTGGGAGCAGGATGTCGGGGGTTCGAATCCCTCTACCCCGACCAAGCCTGCTCAAAACAGGATTGAAATGCGATAATCCAGCCAGGGCGCCCGTAGCTCAACTGGATAGAGCACCGGCCTTCTAAGCCGGCGGTTACAGGTTCGATTCCTGTCGGGCGCACCATCAGGTGCATGCGTCAGGAAGCAAAGGTTTCAGTGGTGGCTGTAGCTCAGTTGGTTAGAGTTCCGGATTGTGATTCCGGAGGTCGGGGGTTCGAGTCCCCTCAGCCACCCCACTGATTTGAAACTGGTTCGCCGAAAGTGAATCAGGGTTGCAAAAGACGACACACGCGTTACAATGTGCGTCTGAGTTTTCAGGGCTGTTAGCTCAGTTGGTAGAGCAGTTGACTCTTAATCAATAGGTCCAAGGTTCGAATCCTTGACAGCCCACCAAGACAGAAGCCACCTGGTTATCCAGGTGGCTTTTTTCTTGCCTGCGATTCCGCGAGCACTGGTAGTGCCGAGCAGCGCTCGGCAACCACGGAAAACCGAGCAGGATCGCGACTCCGCCAGCCGGGCAGAGCCCGGCTCTACCGCGGGGTGCTGTTTCTCATCCGTTTAGAAAAAGTGCTTGCATCCCCGGCGGGAAATCCAGCATAATTCGCCTCCCGATTTTCGGGCTGTTAGCTCAGTTGGTAGAGCAGTTGACTCTTAATCAATAGGTCCAAGGTTCGAATCCTTGACAGCCCACCAAGACAGAAGCCGCCTGGTCCGCCAGGCGGCTTTTTTCTTGCCCGGCGTTCGCGCGCTACGCAACCGGTAGTGCCGAGCCACGCTCGGCAGCCACCCGACGCGCGCCAAGATCTCCATCGCGCACGGGGGCCATCACCTCCCGCCGCCCACCGCGCCGAACACGTCACGGCGTTTTCCCAACCTGCAACGCCGCGCACGGTCTGCGCCCGGCAGACGCGTTTCACTCGACGTAACGCGCCAACGGCGCTTGTTCGAGGGCAGCAACGATGACTCTTCCCACCTTCGCCGGACTCATGCTGGCCGCCTTTGCCGGTACCGCGCTGGCAGCCGACACGCCGCCCCAAACTGCGCCACTGGCGGTCCAGGCGCAGTACGCCACCACCGTGGTTCGCCATGACATGGCGCCGGGTACGTTCGTGCCTGCCATTCCGGTCGCCGGCGCGCCGGCCAATCCTTATGCGCAGACCGTGCTGCGTACCGACCTTGCCGAGGGTGACGTCCAGCCCGCCCAGGCCGTGCCAATCGACTGATTCGGCCGCCGCTGCCGCCAGTCACTGCACATCGCGTGGATCGGCCCGGTGGAACACTATCGGCATGGATACCCCGTCACCTTCGTCGCGCACGCGCTGGCTCGGCTCGCGGCAGCAATGGTTCGAACGTTTGGCGCTGTGGGGCGGGGCCGTGGCCGTGGCGCTGGCCGCGATCCTGTTCGCCAAGGCCAGCGATGCGGCATTCGCGCTGTTCCGGCGCATCTACGACGCCTCGCCGTGGTGGCCGCTGCTGCTCACCCCGGCCGTGTTCGCCCTGTTGGCCTGGCTCACCCACGGTGCGCTCAGGCCCACCCGCGGCAGCGGCATTCCGCAGGTGATCGCCGCGTTGGACAAGCCCGATGCCGCGTTCCGTCAGCGCAACCTGTCGCTGCCGGTGTCCGCCGGCAAGCTGGGGCTCACCGTGCTGGCGTTGCTGGGCGGGGCGTCGGTTGGGCGCGAAGGCCCCACCGTGCACGTCGGGGCCAGCCTGATGTACGTGATCGGGCGTGCGCTGGGTTTCCGCGACCCGCGCCATGCCGGCCATTTCCTGCTGGCCGGTGGTGCGGCGGGTATCGCGGCGGCGTTCAACACCCCGTTGGCCGGCGTGGTGTTCGCCATCGAGGAGCTGTCCGGGCGTCTGGAGCATCGCTTCTCGGGCGCGCTGCTGACCGCGGTGATCGTCGGCGGCGTGGTTTCGCTGGGCCTGCTGGGCAATTACACCTATTTCGGCCGGGTCGATGTGGCGCTGCCGCTCGGCATGGGCTGGCTGGCAGTGCTGTTGTGCGGGGTGGTCGGTGGCCTGGCCGGAGGCCTCTTCAGCCGCGTGGTGCTGGCTGCGATGGACGGCCACCCGCGCTGGCTGGGGCGGGCGCGGGCGGCGCGGCCGGTGCTGTTCGCCGCCGCGTGCGGGCTGCTGCTGGCACTGCTGGGGCTGGTGTTCGGCGCAGGTGCGTTCGGCACCGGGTACGAGCAGGCCCGCGGCCTGGTACAGGGGCAGGCGCTGGTCGGACACGAATTCGGCCTGATGAAGCTTGCCGCCAATCTGGTGTCCTACATCGCCGGCATCCCGGGCGGGCTGTTCTCGCCCGCGCTGGCCGTCGGCGCCGGCATCGGCCACAACCTGGCCGCGCTGCTGCCCGGGGTGGACCCGTCGGCGGTGGTGCTGCTGGGCATGTGTGCCTACCTCACCGGCGTCACCCAGGCGCCGCTGACCTCGGCGGTCATCTCCATGGAGCTGACCGACAACACCGACATGCTGCTGCCGATCCTGGCGGCGGTGCTGCTGGCCCGCGCGGCGTCCTCGCTGGTCTGCCGCCAGCCCATCTACCGCGCGCTGGCGCAGCGGTTGCTGGAGGCCATGCCCGCCGCGCCCATGCCCGCGCCGTCCGCACCGCCGGGCCGGCCAGAGGCCTGAATGGGTGGCGCGCTGCCTGCCGGTGACGCGGTCAGCGCTTTTTCTTTGCCTCCGGCCCTGCAACAATGGTGGGCTGAGCATCAGCTCGCGAAAGTGGCGGAATTGGTAGACGCCCTGGATTTAGGTTCCAGTGCCGCAAGGCGTGGGGGTTCGAGTCCCCCCTTTCGCACCATCCCATTCCCGGCGCTGGCCGGCACCATGACGATGGGCACGTCCCGGATCCCGGGAGACGGCGGCATGCTGCCCTGGTGCGCCTTCACGGCCGCGCCCGGCCCGCGCTGGCGGCGCTGGCCGTTATCGGCGAAACTACAGGGCTGCGGCGGGCATGCGCGTCAACGACCCCGCGTTCTAAACCCGTTCCATCCATCACATCGTGCCGGGGGCGTTGCCGCCGGTGGCAGGAGTCAACATGCAAGCTTCGATCGAATCCACTGGCAATCTGGAACGCCGCCTGACCTTCTCGCTGCCGGAAGACCGCCTGCAGACCCACATCAGTGGCCGTCTGGGCGAAATCGCCCGCACCGCGCGGATCAAGGGCTTCCGCCCGGGCAAGATCCCGGCCAAGGTGATCGAACAGCGTTTCGGCCAGCAGGTCCGCAGCGAAGCCGTCGACGGCCTGCTGCGCGAGACCTTCGATGCCGCCCTGCGTGAGCACGAGCTGCGCATCGCCGGCACCCCGCGCATCGACAAGGGCGAGGAAGGCGAATTCTCCTTCGTGGCCACCGTCGAGCTGATTCCGGACTTCGGCGACGTGGACGTCAGCAAGCTGACCGTGGTGCGCCACACCGCCGACATCAGCGATGCCGACATCGACCAGATGATCACCAACCTGCGCGAACAGCGCCGCAGCTGGAGCCCGGTCACCCGTGGCGCGCAGGAAGGCGACCTGGTCGCGCTGGAAACCTTCTCCCAGGCCGGCGATGAGCGCCTGCCGGCCGAAGGCAGCGAAAAGGGCAGCGTGATCGTGGGCCAGGGCATGATGTTCGAGCAGATCGAGCAGGGCCTGGTCGGCATGACCAAGGGTGAAGAAAAGACCCTGGACGTCGAATTCCCGGCTGACTGGCGCGTGCCGGCCCTGGCCGGCAAGCAGGTCAAGGTCACGGTCAAGGCCGTGGACGTCTCCGCCCCGGTGCTGCCGGACGTGGACGAAGACTTCATCAAGAGCTTCGGCGTGAAGGGCGGTGACGAGGAGCAGTTCCGCAAGGACATCCGCGCCAACCTGGAGCGCGAGCTGAAGGGCGCCCTGATGAACCGCCTGCGCCGTGAAGTGGGCGAGCAGCTGATCGCCGCCTATGCGTCGGTGGAAATGCCGCCGCGCCTGGTCGAGAACGAAGCCCGTGCCATGCTGGGCCAGCAGATCGAGCAGATCCGCCGCAGCGGCCGCAACCCGGGCGAAATCCCGGCCGATGCCCATGAAGGCTTCAAGGACGCCGCCGCCAAGCGCGTGCTGGTCGGCCTGCTGGTGGGCGAAGTGGCCCGCAAGAACGACCTGCGCCTGGATCCCAAGCGCCTGAATGAAACCATGCGCCTGATCGCTTCGACCTACGAAGAGCCGGAGCAGGTCATTGAGATGTACCGCAATGACCCCCAGCTGATGAGTGGGCTGCAGAATCGCGTGATGGAAGAGCAGGTGATCGACTGGATCGCCGAGCGCGCCCAGCACACCGAAGAACAGCTGTCGTTCCAGGACGCGATCCGCCAGTAAGCGGCCCGCGTTTTACGCCCCGCGCCCCGGCGCGGGGTTGTTCCCCCCAAAATAGGTGCCTCACTAATGGACAACCGAACCACAGCCCTGAACATGGTTCCGATGGTGGTCGAACAGACCAGCCGCGGCGAGCGCGCCTATGACATCTATTCGCGCCTGTTGAAAGAGCGTCTGATCTTCCTGGTTGGCCCGATCGACGATCACATGGCCAACGTGGTGGTGGCGCAGCTGCTGTTCCTGGAAGCGGACAACCCGGAAAAGGACATCAGCATCTACATCAACTCGCCCGGTGGCGTAGTCACCGCCGGCATGGCGATCTACGACACCATGCAGTACATCAAGCCGGACGTGAGCACCATCTGCGTCGGCCAGGCCGCCTCGATGGGCGCGCTGCTGCTGGCATCCGGCGCGGCCGGCAAGCGGTATGCGCTGCCGAACTCGCGGGTGATGATCCACCAGCCGCTGGGCGGCTTCCAGGGTCAGGCCACGGATATCGACATCCATGCCCGTGAAATCCTGACCCTGCGCTCGCGCCTGAACGAGGTGCTGGCCAAGCACACCGGCCAGTCGCTGGAGACCATCGCGCGCGATACCGAGCGCGACAACTTCAAGAGCGCCGCCGATGCGGTGGCTTACGGTCTGGTCGATCAGGTGCTTGAACGCCGTCCGGAAGAGTCGATCACCCCGGCGTGATGACGCATCCAGGCCGGCAAACCGGCTTGTTTCCGCAGGGTCGGGCGGACTGGTGTCCCCCCGACCCTGTGTTATTCTCGAATCGAACCCCCGTTCAGCGGGTGGGGTAACTGGGTAAGCGAAGCATGAGCGAAGACCGCCAAGGTCGTTCCACGGACACCGGCAAGATCCTCTACTGCTCTTTCTGCGGAAAGAGCCAGCATGAGGTGCGCAAGCTGATTGCGGGCCCGAGCGTGTTCATCTGCGATGAGTGCGTGGAGCTGTGCAACGACATCATCCGTGAAGAACTTGAGGAAAAGGCGCAGTCGGCGCGCAGTTCGCTGCCCAAGCCGCGCGAGATCCTCGAGGTCCTTGACCAGTACGTGATTGGCCAGAACCGGGCCAAGCGCACGCTGGCCGTGGCTGTGTACAACCACTACAAGCGCATCGAGAGCCGGCAGAAGAACGACGAGGTCGAACTGGCCAAGTCGAACATCCTGCTGGTCGGCCCGACCGGTTCGGGCAAGACGCTGCTGGCCGAAACCCTGGCCCGCCTGCTCAACGTGCCGTTCACCATGGCCGACGCCACCACGCTGACCGAAGCCGGTTACGTGGGCGAGGACGTGGAGAACATCATCCAGAAGCTGCTGCAGAAGTGCGACTACGACGTCGAGAAGGCACAGCAGGGCATCGTCTACATCGATGAAATCGACAAGATCTCGCGCAAGAGCGAGAACCCGTCGATCACCCGTGACGTGTCCGGCGAAGGCGTCCAGCAGGCCCTGCTGAAGCTGATCGAAGGCACCGTGGCCAGCGTGCCGCCGCAGGGCGGGCGCAAGCATCCCCAGCAGGAATTCCTGCAGGTGGACACCAAGAACATCCTGTTCATCTGCGGCGGTGCATTTGCCGGGCTGGACAAGGTGATCCAGGCGCGTTCCAACGATTCGGGCGGCATCGGCTTTGGTGCCAAGGTCAAGAGCGCCGAGCGCAAGCAGGAAATCGGCAAGGTGCTGGCCGAAGTCGAGCCGGAAGACCTGATCAAGTTCGGCCTGATCCCGGAATTCGTCGGCCGCCTGCCGGTGGTTGCGACCCTGGAAGAGCTGGACGAGGCCGCCCTGGTGCGCATCCTCACCGAGCCGAAGAACGCCATCACCAAGCAGTTCAAGAAGCTGTTCGAGATGGAACACGTCGAGCTGGAGTTCCGCCCCGACGCCCTGGCCGCGATCGCCCGCAAGGCGCTCAAGCGCAAGACCGGTGCCCGTGGCCTGCGTACCATCGTCGAATCGGTCCTGCTGGACACCATGTACGACCTGCCGTCGGCCGAGAACGTCAGCAAGGTCGTGGTGGATGAATCGGTGATCGAGCACAAGTCCGAGCCGTACCTGATCTACCAGACGCCACCGGCGCCTGAACAGAAGGCGGCTGGTGCTGAATAATCGGTTCAAGCAATTGAATTGATAGAAGTTTTTCAGAACAGCTTGCATCTAGAAGCCGATGGCCCCATAACGAGGCCATCGGCTTTTTTTGTATCCGGGCGAGGCGCCCGGAGGCCATCCCCACTGTTCCACTGGAGCCCACATGGCCCGTTCCCCAACTGAGACTCTCGACCTGCCGGTACTGCCGCTGCGTGACGTGGTGGTGTTCCCGCACATGGTCATTCCGCTGTTTGTCGGCCGCGACAAGTCCATGCACGCGCTGGAACAGGCGATGGCGGCGGACAAGCGCATCCTGTTGCTGGCGCAGAAGTCGGCCGAGACCGACGATCCCACCGCCGCCGACCTGTACCAGGTGGGCACGCTGGCCCAGGTGCTGCAGCTGCTGAAGCTGCCCGACGGCACCATCAAGGTGCTGGTCGAGGGCCTGTCGCGGGTCAACGTCACCCAGGTGACCGAGCGTGACGGCGCGCTGCAGGGCATCGCCACCGAAATCGAATCGGACGAGTCGCGCGAGCCGCGCGAGATCGAAGCGATCGCCCGGTCGCTGATGTCGCTGTTCGAGCAGTACGTCAAGACCAACCGCAAGCTGCCGCCGGAGCTGCTGCAGACCCTGGCCGGCATCGATGAACCGGCGCGCCTGGCCGACACCATCGCCGCGCACATCAGCGTGCGCCTGGCCGACAAGCAGCGCCTGCTGGAAACCCTGCAGATCGGCGACCGGCTGGAAATGCTTGTGGGCCTGGTCGACGGCGAAATCGACGTGCAGCAGATGGAAAAGCGCATCCGCGGCCGCGTGAAGTCGCAGATGGAAAAGAGCCAGCGCGAGTACTACCTCAACGAGCAGATGAAGGCCATCCAGAAAGAACTGGGTGACCTGGACGATGCGCCCGGCGAGCTGGACGAACTGGCCCGCAAGATCGCCGAGGCGGGCATGCCCAAGCCGGTGGAAACCAAGGCCAAGGCCGAGCTCAATAAGCTCAAGCAGATGTCGCCGATGTCCGCTGAAGCGGCGGTCGTGCGCAACTACCTGGACTGGCTGCTGGGCGTGCCGTGGAAGAAGCGCACCAAGGTGCGCAAGGACCTCAAGGCCGCGCAGGACACGCTGGATGCCGATCACTTCGGCCTGGACAAGGTCAAGGACCGCATCCTGGAATACCTGGCGGTGCAGTCGCGCGTGAAGCAGATGAAGGGCCCGATCCTGTGCCTGGTCGGCCCGCCCGGCGTGGGCAAGACCTCGCTCGGCCAGTCCATCGCCAAGGCGACCAACCGCAAGTTCGTGCGCATGAGCCTGGGCGGCGTGCGCGACGAGGCCGAAATCCGCGGCCACCGTCGCACCTATGTCGGTTCCATGCCGGGCCGCATCGTGCAGAACCTCAACAAGGTGGGCAGCAAGAACGCGCTGTTCGTGCTGGACGAAATCGACAAGATGTCGATGGACTTCCGTGGCGATCCGTCGTCGGCGCTGCTGGAAGTGCTGGATCCCGAGCAGAACAACGCGTTCAACGACCACTACCTGGAAGTGGACCTGGACCTGTCCGAAGTGATGTTCGTGGCGACCTCCAACTCGCTCAACATTCCCGGCCCGCTGCTGGACCGCATGGAAGTGATCCGCATCCCCGGCTACACCGAGGATGAAAAGCTCAACATCGCCATGCGCTACCTGGTGCCCAAGCAGCTCAAGGCCAACGGCCTGAAGCCGGAGGAACTGGAGATCGAAGCCGACGCCATCCAGGACATCGTGCGCTACTACACGCGCGAATCGGGCGTGCGCAACCTCGAGCGCGAAGTGGCCAAGATCTGCCGCAAGGTGGTCAAGGAAATCGCGCTGGCCGGCCCGGCCGGTCTGCCCAAGCCGGCCAAGGCCAGCAAGAAGGCCGGTGCGAAGAAGAAGGCACTGGTGGTGGTCACCGGCAAGAACCTGGACAAGTACCTGGGCGTGCGCCGGGTCGATTTCGGTCGCGCCGAGGAACAGAACGAGATTGGCCTGGTCACGGGCCTGGCCTGGACCGAAGTGGGCGGCGACCTGCTGCAGATCGAATCGACCCTGGTCCCGGGCAAGGGCCAGCTGATCCTGACCGGCCAGCTGGGCAACGTGATGAAGGAATCGGCCTCGGCCGCCCTGTCGGTGGTGCGTTCGCGCGCCGAGCGGCTGGGCATCGACAACGAGTTCCTGCAGAAGCACGACGTGCATGTGCACGTGCCGGACGGCAGCACCCCCAAGGACGGCCCCAGTGCCGGCATCGCGATGGTGACCTCGCTGGTGTCCACGCTGACCAAGGTGCCGATCCGGGCCGAAGTGGCGATGACCGGCGAGATCACCCTGCGTGGCCGCGTCACGGCGATCGGCGGGCTGAAGGAGAAGCTGCTGGCCGCGCTGCGTGGCGGCATCACCACGGTGATCATCCCCGAGGAGAACCGCAAGGACCTGGCGGACATCCCGGCCAACGTTACCCGTGATCTGAAGATCATCCCGGTGAAGTGGATCGAAGAAGTGTTGGACCTGGCCCTGGAGACGCCGCTCACCCCGAAGAAGGCCAAGAAGGATGGGGCGCGCGTCACAGTGCGCGGCAAGAGCAAGACAGCTTCCAACACGCGCGTCAAGCATTGACGTGTGCTGTCGAAATGCCCGAAACCCGCGTCGTTATTGGCTTTTCAGCTTGCGCGGGTAGGGGTCCACTGGTATAAAAGCACCACTCGCGAGTCAGTACGCACTGACGTCGGCGAATCGAGAACTTCACTGGCATCCGGCCGCAGTCTGGGTCGGATGCTTCACTGTCGAACATGCGGAATCCCCGCCAAAGGAGCTGTACAGAATGAACAAGACCGAATTGATCGACGCCGTTGCCGAGGCCGCCGACCTGACCAAGGCCGAGTCCAACCGCGCCGTCGATGCCGTCATCGCTTCCATCACCAAGGCCCTGAAGGGCGGTGACGCTGTGACGCTGGTGGGCTTCGGTACGTTCCAGGTTCGCGCGCGTGCTGCCCGCACCGGCCGCAACCCGAAGACCGGCGACACCATCAAGATCGCTGCATCGAACAATCCGTCGTTCAAGGCTGGCAAAGCCCTGAAGGATGCCGTAAACTAAGCGGCTTGCTGGGGTGCTTAGCTCAGCGGTAGAGCGTCTCCTTTACACGGAGAGGGTCGGGGGTTCGAAACCCTCAGCACCCACCACAGCACCGCAGTAAACGTTTGAGATTTGGAGCGGTAGTTCAGCTGGTTAGAATGCTGGCCTGTCACGCCGGAGGTCGCGGGTTCAAGTCCCGTCCGCTCCGCCAGTTTCAAGAAGGCCCCTGAGCAATCGGGGGCCTTGTTTTCTCCGCCGATGGTAGAGCTGACCGTTGGTCAGCTGGTAAAGCAGACCGTTGGTCGGCTGAAAAAGTTAAATGCGGAGCGGTAGTTCAGCTGGTTAGAATGCTGGCCTGTCACGCCGGAGGTCGCGGGTTCAAGTCCCGTCCGCTCCGCCAGTTTTAAAAAAATCCTCGAAAAAAGCAGTCTTCGGGGTAGGTTTTCTGAATATCTTCGGATAGAATGAGCGCCTGCAAAGTTTCAAGCGCGGAGCGGTAGTTCAGCTGGTTAGAATGCTGGCCTGTCACGCCGGAGGTCGCGGGTTCGAGTCCCGTCCGCTCCGCCAATCTTTGAAGAGCCCCTGGTGCAAACCAGGGGCTTTTTTTTTGGTTTTTTCCCACGGACGGGAGCGTCGTGTTGCAACGTCCGGCGCAGATGGCGTGCATCCGTGCACGTGCGTCTTGGTTGTCCAGGCGACGGTGTGGATCGGGTCGCGGCTCCGTTAGGGACTACTGCGAACGTGAGGGCCCCGCAGCGGCCGGTAGGCCCCTGGCGCAAATGTCCCCCGGCCTGGCGGCCTCCTCCTTTATTTTGCCCAGGGGCCTACCGGCCGCTACGGGGCTCGGCATGCGGACAGCCCCGGAGCGAGGCATCTCTGGCTCCCGTTGGTGGGTCGGGTGCTGGGCCCCATGCCCTTGGAGGCGAAATAAAGGAGGAGGGGGCGGCCGCAGGCCGACGCCGGGGGACATTCGCAGGAAAGGGCATGGGGCCCAGTGCCCGATCCACCAACAGTCGCTGGCAGAAGAAACAGTTCTGTGTGCCGCGGCGGCGTCAACCGCGTCGCGGCCAGCGGCCCCTGCCGGGATCGGTGTGATGGCGACATCCGGCGGCCCGCAGCCGTTGCGATGGCGACGCCGCGCCTGCCCGCGATGGTTTTGGAGCCACGCCGGAAGCGGGTTACACTGCCCGGCTCGCCACTCAGGCCATGATTTTTCCCATGCTGCAGAAACTTCGCGACAAGACCTCGGGCTGGATCGTTACCGTGATCCTGGGGCTGCTGATGATTCCGTTCCTGTTCGTGATCGACTCCAGCTACCTCGGTGGCGTGGGTGCGCAGAACGTGGCCAAGGTGGCGGCACCGCCGACCTGGTGGCGCTCGGCGCCGTCGTGGTGGCCGATGTCGTTCCTGTGGCAGCACCACGAGATCAGCTCGCAGGATTTCCGCGTGCGTTTCGAACAGGCCCGCCAGCAGGCGCGCCAGGAGCAGGGCGAGAACTTCGACCCGCGCGAGTTTGAAAGCACCGAAAACAAGCTCGCCGTCCTGGACCAGATGATCGACGAACAGGTCGTGCGCCTGGCCGGTGAACAGTCCGGCATCGTCATCGGCGACAACGCCGTGCGCGAATACATCGCCGCGATCCCGGCCTTCATCGGCGCGGACGGCAAGTTCAACGACAACCAGTATCGCCTCGCGCTGGCCGGTGGCAATCCGCCGCGTACCCCGACCCAGTTCGAGGCCCTGGTGCGCGAAAGCATCCAGCAGTCGGTGATTCCGTCAGCGCTGCAGGTGTCCGGTTTTGCCACCGCCGCCGAAGCCGAGCGCCTGCTCAAGCTGCTGGGCGAAACCCGCGACGTCGAACTGGCCGCGCTGCCGGAACTGCCCGCCGACACCGCCGAGGTGACCGACGCGCAGATCAAGCAGTGGTACGACAGCCACACCAAGGATTTCCGCCAGCCGGAAACCGTGTCGCTCGAATACGTCGAAATCAACGGTGCGAACCTGCCGGCGGCCGCCCCAGCCGACGAAGCTGCCCTGCGCAAGCGCTATGAAGACGAGAAGGCGCGGTTTGCCACCCCGGAACAGCGCCTGGCTTCGCACATCCTGATCGCCGCCGATGGCAGCGACCCGGCCAAGCTCAAGGCCGCCGAAGAGAAGGCCACCCGCATTGCCGCCGACGCGCGCAAGCCCGGTGCCGATTTCGCCGCACTGGCCAAGGCCAACTCCGAAGACCCCGGTTCCAAGGAACACGGTGGCGATCTGGGCTGGGTCGAGCGTGGCGCGATGGTGAAGCCGTTCGAGGACGCGCTGTTCAACATGCAGGCCGGCGAAGTGACCGGGCCGGTCAAGACCGACTTCGGCTACCACGTGCTGCTGCTGCGCGAAAAGAAGGGCGGCGAAGGCCGTCCGTTCGAAGCGGTGCGCGACCAGCTCGCCGCCGAGGCACTCAAGGCCGACAACGAGCGTGCGTTCACCGACCTGAGCGGCCGCCTGGTCGACCTGGTGTACAAGAACCCGACCTCGCTGGAAGGCCCGGCCAAGGACATGGGCCTGCCGGTCCAGACCTTGGGGCCGTTCACCCGCACCACCGCCAGTGGCATCGCGGCGAACCCGGCCGTGCTGCGCGCCGCGTTCTCCGACGTGCTCACCCAGGACGGCACCGTCAGCGATCCGATCGAGCTGGAGCCGAACCACACCGTGATGATCCGCGTCACCGATCACAGCCCCGAGCAGGCGATGCCGCTGGCCAAGGCGCGTGAACAGGTGATTGCCGCCATCCGTGGCGAGCGTGTCCGTGTGGCGTCGGAGAAGGCCGCCGATGCGGTGCTGGCCAAGCTCAAGGCCGGCCAGACCCTGCAGGCCCTCACCGTCAGCGACAAGCTGCAGGTGACCCCGCTGCCGGGCCTGCCGCGTACCCAGCCGGTGCCGACCCCGGAAATCAACCGCGCCGTGTTCACCGCGGCACTGCCGGCCGACGGCAAGCCGAGCTACGGCAAGGTCGCCATGCAGGGCCGTTACCTGGTCTTTGCGGTGAACAAGGTCAATCCGGCCAACCTGGCCGAGATCCAGCCGGAGCAGAAGAAGGCCTTCACCGATCAGCTCAACCAGATCGATGGCATGGCCGCCGCCAAGGCCTACATCGACGCGATGCGCAAGCATTACAAGGTGCAGACCGAAGAGGCGAACCTGTAACCGATCCGGTTGCAGTGGCAGCAGAAGGCCCGGCATTGCCGGGCCTTCTGCGTTGTGGGCAGGCCCGATGGCCAATGCGTCGCCGGCGGCGGTCATGCGCCGCCGCCGCGCCTTGGGCCGGGGTTGGTGGGCGGCCGGGGCGCACGGCGGCCGAGGCTGGATCCATCGCGGCGCAACCTGTCGGCCGCACCTGATGGCTCGCACGCTCGCTATCCCGGTAGGGGCGCGCCCCAGCCGGCTGCAGACCCAGCCGATCAGCGCGATGTTGGCATGACCCGAACCGGCGCTGCCGTCCGCGGCAGACCCGCACCATGCCGGGCGCCGGAAACGACGATGCCCGGCAAGGCCGGGCATCGTAGGTACCGCATCGAACCGATCAGGCCGGCCGGGCCGGCGCGTCGTATCAATCTTCCACGCGCAACACCGCCCCCGGCTTCAGCACGCTGCTGCCGGTAAGCCCGTTCAGCGACAACAGCGCCTTGAGCGGCATGCCGTAGCGGCGCGCGATGGTCCACGGCGACTCGCCGTCGCGCACGGTGTGGCGGCGGTTGCGCGGCCGGTCGGCACTGCTGGCCACGGTCCGGGCCGCGCGCGCGGTCGGCGCAGTGGCCTTGGCGGCCGGCGCGGTCTCGGTGCGGTCCGGGGACTCCACGGCGGCCACGGCGGCCATCACGGCTGCGCTGGCGTCGACCGGCGCGTGCGTGGCCGGTGCCAGCACCGTCACCTGGCCGCTGGGGCGGCCCTTGCCGCTCGCCAGTGCCGGGTTGAGCCGGGCAATCCGCGCCGGGTCCAGCGAGCGCTGTGCGGCCCACTGCTGGACGCTGGTGCCCGCGGGCAGGGTGTGGCCCTTCAGCACCGGCACCGTGCGGTCCAGCGAGGCCATCACGCCTGGCTTGGTTTCGGCGTTTTCCAGCACACAGGCCAGGGCGTGCAGCTTCTCGACGTAGGCATAGGTGATCGGCGACAGCCCCGGCAACTCGGCCGGGCGCGCGTTCTGCGCGTTCATGCCGGCCTTGCGCAGCGATTGCAGCACCCGGTACTCGCCGGCGTTGTAGGCCATGGTGGCCAGGCGCCAGTCGCCGCCGAACATGCCGTGCAGGGTCTTCAGGTAGCGCACCGCGGCCTGGGTGGAATCCACCGCAGACAGGCGACCGTCGTAGCCCGGGGTCATCTGTACGCGGTGGTTCTTGGCGGTGGTGGCGATGAACTGCCACAGCCCGGCGGGACCACTGCCATTGCGGGCATTGGGCCGGTAGCCGCTTTCCACGAACGGAATCAGCGCGAATTCGGTGGGCAGGTTGGACCGGCGCAGTTCTTCGACCACGTAGCCAAACAGCACCAGGGCATCGTCATCGGTATTGGCCAGCCGTGACGGGGCATGCGCGAACTGCTTCTGCCACCGCGGGCTGGTGGCCTCGGCGTTGCAGGTGGGTTCGGCCAGGCCATCGCGGAAGCTGGCGAAGATTTCCTGCCCGTTGCGCACCGATACCGGCGGCAGGGCGGCGGGGTCCAGGGGCAGCTGGGAGAGCCCGGCCACGTTCTGCGACATTCCCGCACTCAACGACTGGGCGCTCGCGCCACCGGCCAGGGACAGCGCCAGGCCGAGCGCGAGCGGCAACAATCGCCGGCTCATGTACCGAATCCGTCTTTCCAGCCGCGCAAGCCTGCGACGACATCGACTTCATCGGTGACGGGGCGACCCAGGTGGGCACTGACGGCCTGCTGGATCGACGGCGTTCCGGTACGCAGGAACGGATTGCAGTGGAGCTCGCTGGCCAGTGACACGGGCAGCGTAGGACGGTCATCGCGGCGCATGGCCAGGGCCTCCTCATGGCGCTGCAGCAACGCAGCGTTGGTGGGGTCGACATGCCGCGCGAAGACGGCATTTGACACGGTGTATTCGTGCCCGCAGCACAACAGCAGGTGCGGGGGCAGGGACGCCAGCTTGTGCAGGGATGCCAGCAGCTGGGACGGCGTACCTTCGAACATGCGGCCACAGCCCAGGCTGAACAACGCATCGCCACTGAAAAGATGTTCAGCGGTGTGAAACGCGATGTGGAACCGGGTGTGGCCGGGCACGGATACTACGTGGAACCTTTGGCCCGCTGCCTGAATGCATTCACCTTCAGCCACCCGGTGGGTAGCCATCGGGATGCGCGGATCGTCGGGCGCATACACCGCAAGCCCCGGATACCGGGCCTGCAGGGCCGCCACGCCGCCGATGTGGTCGTCGTGGTGGTGGGTGAGCAGAATCGCGGTGGGGGTCCATCCCTGCTGCGTTGCGGCAGCCAGGACGGGGGCGGCGTCGCCGGGGTCGACCACGACCGCCTGGCCGTCGTCGGCGACGAGCGCCCAGATGTAGTTGTCCGCAAATGCGGGTAGGGCAGTGAGTCGCATAGAATTGGACCATGCCCGCCACGCCGAGCCCCCGTCAAGCGTCAGTCGCATCCTGGTTTGATACTGAACCGGCACATGTGCTGTGCCAGTTGGAGTTCCAGCGGCTGACGCCGTTGCTGGCCGAGCGCCCGGTCACCCCATGGCTGTGGGTGGCCCCCACGGCCGCTTGGGCGGCCCTGCCGGACCTTCCCGGGCGCGGCCTGCGCCTGCACCGCGACGGCGCAGCATTTGCCGGCGACACCCGCTGTGGCCTGCCCCTGCCGTTGCCGGACGAGAGCGTCAACGCCATCGTGCTGCAGCATGTGACCGCACGCGATGCCGAGCAGCTGATCGGCGAGTGCGAGCGGGTGCTGATGCCGGGCGGGCGGTTGTGGCTGTCCACGCTCAATCCGTTCAGCCCGTACCGCCGTCAGTGGCGCCAGCACGGCCTGGTGGTGCGCAGCCCGCAACGGTTGCGGCACACCCTGGAGCAGGCGGGCCTGACCTGTGACGGGCTGAGCTACCTGGGGCCGATGTGGCGTGACCGCGCCCCGGGCCAACGCAGCTTCGCGCCGCTGCGTGCGGCCTGCCTGTTCACCGCCGAGAAACGCACCCCGGCCCTGCCGGGACCTACGCCACTGCCGGTCCGTCGATGGCACGGCACCGTGGCGACCTGATCTGGACTGCAATGAAAACAATTGAAATACACACTGACGGTTCCTGCCTCGGCAATCCCGGCCCCGGCGGCTGGGCGGCCTTGCTGCGCTACAAGGCGCAGGAGCGCGAACTCAGCGGCGGTGAAGCACATACCACCAACAACCGGATGGAGCTGATGGCGGCCATCTCCGGGCTGGAAGCGTTGACCGAGCCGTGCAACATCGTGCTCTACACCGACTCGCAGTACGTCCGCCAGGGCCTGACCCAGTGGATGCCGGGCTGGATCCGCAAGAACTGGAAGACCGCCGGCGGCGACCCGGTCAAGAACCGCGAACTGTGGGAACGCCTGCATGCGGCCACGCTGATGCATACCATCGACTGGCGCTGGGTGAAGGGCCATTCCGGCGACCCCGACAATGAACGCGTGGACCAGTTGGCGCGCGACGCCGCGGTCCGGATCCGCGCCGCCGGCCCGGTACACTGAGCCCATGCGTCAGATCATCCTTGATACCGAAACCACCGGCCTGGAATGGCGGAAGGGCAACCGCATCGTCGAAATCGGCTGTGTGGAACTGCTTGAACGCCGTCCCAGCGGCAACAACTACCACCAGTACATCAAGCCGGGCTGCGAATTCGAACAGGGCGCGCAGGAAGTCACCGGGCTGACCCTGGAGTTCCTGGCCGACAAGCCGGTGTTCGCCCAGATCGCCGAGGAGTTCCTGGCTTTCATCGACGGCGCCGAGCTGATCATCCACAACGCCGCCTTCGACATCGGCTTCCTCGACAACGAGCTGTCGTTGCTGGGCGACCAGTACGGCAAGATCACCGACCGCTGCACGGTGGTCGATACGCTGAAGATGGCGCGCGAGCGCTTCCCCGGCCAGCGCAACTCGCTGGACGCGCTGTGCAAGCGGCTCGGCGTGGACAACGCGCACCGCCAGCTCCACGGCGGCCTGCTCGATGCGCAGATCCTGGGCGATGTCTACATCGCACTGACCTCCGGCCAGGAGGAAATCGGCTTTGGTTCGGCCGATGACGGGCAGCGCGGCACCGCGCATGCGCAGGCCTTCGATACCTCACGCCTGCTGCCGCGCCCGCGCGTGGTGGCCACGGCGTCCGAGCTGGAGGCGCACGAAGCGCGGCTGGCCAAGCTGCGCAAGAAGGCCGGCCATGCCATCTGGGATGGGCCGAAGGTGGAAGAAGCGGTGGCGTAAATGCATCGCGACCAACGGTCGTGATCCACACAACGGTCGTGATCTACCCGGTCGTGATCCACCCGGCTGCGATGCACCGGCCGTCCTGATCCACACAATAAACCGGTAGGTCACGACCGTTGGTCGTGACCCGGCTCAATCAATGGCACCGCACCAGAATCACGGTGATGTTGTCCGACCCGCCGCCATCCAGCGCGGCCGCCACCAGCGTGTCCACGCATTCCTGCGCGCTGGCGTCATCGAAGGCCAGGGTGCGGGCGATGCCGGTGTCCTCCACTTCCTCGGTGAGCCCGTCGCTGCACAGCAGCAGCTGCATGCCCGGGCGCAGTTCGCCGGTGGTGGTGGCCACATTCAGGTGCGCCGGGTCGGTCACCCCCAATGCCTGGGTCACCACGTTGCGGTGCGGGTGCGCGCGCGCCTGCTCGGCGGTCAGGTTGCCCTGGGCCACCATTTCCTGCACCACGCTGTGGTCCTGGCTGAGCTGGGCCAGCTGGCCGTCGCGCCACAGGTAGGCGCGGCTGTCGCCGACCCAGGCCACTTCGTACCGGTTGCCCTGGACCCGCGCGGCCACCACGGTGGTGCCCATCGGCAGGCTGTCGTTGCGGCGGCGCGAGGTGCGGATGATCTCCTCATCGGCCACCCGGATGGCGTGCGCCAGCGTGGCGCCGTGGCGGATCTCGCGCACGATGGTCTCGCGCGCCAGCGCGCTGGCCACTTCGCCGCAGGCGTGCCCGCCCATGCCATCGGCCACCAGCCACAACGCCAGTTCGCCATCGCCGTAGTAGGTGTCCTCGTTGAGGTCACGGCGCAGGCCGGGGTGGGTGAGATGTCCGAATTCGATCATGGGTGGGCTGCAGCCAAAGGGGCGTTGCGGGGGATAACGGCATGATCGCGGCCCGCCGGACATCCGGCAAGGCATCCATACAGAAGAAATTCACTTCGCCGGTGCGGAATGACTTGTCGTCAGCGCGTCCTGCCCGTATCATTCGCGTCCCGGTTCGCCGGGACCATCTGGAGAGGTGGCAGAGCGGTTGAATGTACCTGACTCGAAATCAGGCAGGCGTTTATAGCGCCTCGGGGGTTCGAATCCCCCCCTCTCCGCCAGACACAAAGAAAAAGGGCTGCCCGTTGGGCGGCCCTTTTTCTTTGTGTCTGGCGCGGGATGCGACGGCGCTGCGCGCCGTCGCCCCAAACGCTGCTGTGCAGCGTTTGGGCCCGGTCCCTTTGCCTGCCTCTCCCCGCCCCTGTCGGGGCAGCCCCTCAACAGAGGGGCTTGTGCCTTGGTTCGGGTTGCGCGCCAACGGAGACACTGCCGAACGCGAAGGCAGGAGCAACGGCTGACAACCGCCCACCTGCGTTCCACGCCACGTCCGTTAAACTGGCGGCCACCTGTAACGGATGGCCCCCATGACCGCTGAAATCCTTGTTCCCGTGTCCTTTGGCGAGCTGCTGGACAAGATCTCGATCCTGCAGATCAAATCCGAGCGCATCGACGATGCGGCCAAGCTGGCCAACATCCACGCCGAGCTGAGCGCGCTGGACAAGACCTGGATGGCGCACCCGGCCGCGGTCAAGGACATCGCGCGCCTGCGTGCCGACCTGAAGGCGGTCAACGAGCGCCTGTGGGACATCGAGGACAACATCCGCCTGCAGGACAAGGCGCAGGCCTTCAACGAGGACTTCGTTGCGCTGGCCCGCAGCGTGTACCTGCAGAACGACGAGCGCGCCCGCATCAAGAAGGCCATCAACCTGGCGCTGGGCTCGAGCTACGTGGAAGAGAAGTCGTACAAGGATTACGCGGCCCGGTAATGCCGGCCGCTGGCCGTCAACCACCACGCCGCAAGGTAGTGCCGGCCGCTGGCCGGCAACCCCGCATCGCCTGACGTCGGAGGACGTTCCCGGCCAACCGATTACCCGGGCCGGTGATCGGCCACGTAGCGCTCGAACGCCGCAATCCCGTCCTCCACCGTGATCAACTGCATCACGTCGTCGAACTCGACCTTCGCGCCCCACTTCAGTTCGCTGGCCGGCTTGCCCAAAAACTTTCGCGCGGCATCGTCGTAACGGTCCACGCAGTAGCGCCGGTCGGAGTAGGGGCCGCTGCGGTGCGGGTTGCTGGCCGCGTGCAGGCCCAGCACCTTGGTGCCCATGGCGTTGGCGATGTGCATCGGGCCGGAGTCCGGGGTCATCACCAGCGCGGCACGCGCCAGCAGCGCCGGCAGCTGCTTCAGCGTGTCCTTGCCCACCAGGTCCAGCGCCGGGGTATCCAGCTGGGCCAGGATGGCATCGCTCATGCCGCGCTCCAGTTCACTGCGGCCCCCGCACAGCACCACCCGCCAGCCGCGCGCGGTGGCATGGTTGGCCACGGCGGCGTAGCGGTCGGCGTACCAGTTGCGGCGCACATGGCTGGAGCAGGGCGAGATCATCAGCACCGGGCGGCCGTCGTCCTGCCACTGCGCCTGCGCCCATTCCACCGCGGCAGGCGGCACCGCCAGATCCCAGCTGACCTGGTGCTGGACGATGCCCAGCGGCTCGCTGAAGCTGCCGATCGCGTCCAGCACGTGGATGCCGGGGCGGTCGGGAATGCGTTCGTTGATGAAAAGCCCGTGAAGGTCCTTCGAACGCGCCTTGTCGTAGCCGATGCGGCGCACGGCCGGCACGAACGCCGACAGCACATTGGCGCGGAAGGCCACCTGCATCTGCAGCAGCGCTTCGAAACGGCCGGGCGGGAAGGTCGCCTTCAGCGCCCGCATGCCGGCCAGGCCGGTCTTCTTGTCGTAGGGGTGGAAGACCACGCCGGGCAGGCCGTCGAGCAGTTTGTGCCCGGCCTTGTCGATGATCCAGTGCAGCGGCGTGCCCGGCCTGGCCTGCTGCAGGGTCCGCACCAGCGGCACCACGTGGGTGACATCGCCCAGGGCGGACAAACGCAAAAGACACAAGGAAGAGGACGTTGGTGCCATGGTGTTGTTAGACTCGAAGGAATGGTCGCATTCGACGCCAATGAAGCGCTGACGCCCTGCCGTGATGGACGCGGACTGGGTGCCATTCTGTTCGACCGCGAACGGCTGCGGCAAGCCGAGATCGAGTTGTTCTCGCCGGCCCACTGGGCCGAGCGGGCGCGGCCGGTCGGTGATGGCGGTCGCGGTGGTGCCTGGTTCGTGGATGCGCCGTTCGGCCAATGCGTGCTGCGCCAGTACCTGCGCGGCGGCATGGCGGCCAAGCTGAGCCGCGACGCCTACCTGTGGCGCGGCGCCGACCGCACCCGCAGTTTTGCCGAATTCCGCCTGATGCGCGCCCTGCGCGCGCTGAAGCTGCCGGTACCGCGCCCGATCGCCGCGTTCTACATGCGCGAGGGCATGCGCTACCGCGCCGCCATCCTGATGGAGCGGCTGGAGGGCGTACGCTCGCTGGCCGACCGCGCGCTGGTCGCCGGGCGCGGCGCCCCGTGGGAGGAAACCGGCCGGCTGGTCGCGCGCTTCCATCGCGCCGGGCTGGACCACGCCGACCTCAACGCACACAACATCCTGTTCGATGCCAACGGCCACGGCTGGTTGATCGACTTCGACCGCGGCGTGCAGCGCATTCCGGCCACGCGCTGGCGCGAGCGCAATCTCAAACGCCTGCTGCGGTCGTTGCTCAAGCTGCGCGGCGAGCGCAGCGTGGAAGACGTGGAAAAAGACTATGCACGGCTGCGCCGCGCCTACGACCTGGCCTGGAACCGGGGCTACTGATGGACTGGGCACTGCGCTTCATGGGGGTCGGCAATGCGTCGGCCGTGCAGCTGGGCTCGCCGATGGCGGTGATCGAGCGTGACGGCCGGCCGTGGCTCACCATCGACTGCGGTGGGGAAGGCCTGACCGCCTTCCTGGCGCAGTACGGGCAGGTGCCGCAGGCGCTGTTCGTCACCCATGTGCACCTGGACCACGTGGCCGGTTTCGAGCGGTTGTTCGTGGATGCGTATTTTTCGCCGCACCGGCGCGGACGCATCCGCGTGTACGTGCCGGCCACGGTGGTGCCGCTGCTGCACAAGCGCGTGGCCGACTATCCCAACGTGCTGGCCGAGGGCGGCGCCAACTTCTGGGACGCCTTCCAGCTGATCGTGGTGGGCGATGCGTTCTGGCACGACGGGGTGCGCCTGGAAGTGTTCCCGGTGCGCCACCACTGGCCGGAAACCGCCTATGGCCTGCGCCTCAAGGGCGCGGTGACCTGGAGCGGCGATACCCGCCCGATTCCGGAAATGCTGGCCCGCTACGCCGACGACAACGAACTGATCGCCCACGACTGCGGCCTGCACGGCAACCCGTCGCATACCGGCGTGGACGACCTGGAACGTGAGTACAGCGGTGCGCTGCAGGCGCGGATGATGCTGTACCACTACGCCAGCGAGGCCGATGGGGCCGCGCTTCGCCAGCGCGGGCATCGCGTGGCGGTGCCGGGGCAATGCGTGGCGCTGGCCGCGCCGACCGCCCTGCACGTGCTGACGCAGGATCCGCCCTGAGCATGGCGCAGGCGACGGACAGCACCGCGCTTGCCGCCCATCTGGAAGCGCTCGAGCGCGCCCTGCATGACCCGGTGGTGCGTGCCGATGCCGCGCGCCTGGACGCACTACTCGATCCGGAGTTCAGTGAAATCGGCAGCTCGGGCACCTGTTACGGGCGCGCTGCCGCGCTGGCTGAGATTCCCGCCGAGCGCGCCGTGGTGGAGATCATCTCCGACGACTACCGCGTTTCCCTGCTGGCCCCGACCGTGGCGCAGGTGCGCTATTGCAGCTGGTATGTGGTCGACGGTGTGCGCCAGCGCGCGGTGCTGCGCAGTTCGTTGTGGCGGCTGCACGATGCGGGGTGGCGCGTGCTGTTCCACCAGGGCACGCCCGGCGTAGCGCCGACCGTTGGTCGGCTGACGTCGAATTCCGCGGAGCGTTGAGGGCAGCCGACCAACGGTCGGCGCTACGGGGCAGCCGACCAACGATCGGCGCTACGGGGCAGCCGACCAACGATCGGCGCTACGCCCGCGATGGCAAGGGCCCAAAAAGGTGGCGGCCCCGCCGGCTGACCTCGGCGCCCGCGTCGATCGATACCGTTGCTGCCTTCCGGCCCTGGCGGGATTTTCGACCTAGCGTCGCGAGGGGCCGACGGGGCCACCATAGAGACGTTCCAGACACCGGGTGATCGAAATCAGCGGGTGCCGGAGGTGCAGTGCAGGGAAAGCCCCGCAGTGCAGTCGCGCATTCTAGCGCATGCGCCGCGTGCAGTACCAGCGGCGCGCCACTCAGCCGTCACGCTGCCACAGCAGCTGCAGGTCGCCATCGACGAAGCCCAGCCCGATGCCCTGCACCTGCGCGGTCAGGCGCGGGCCGAAGCGGGGCGTGGCCAGGGCCTGGAGCAACGCGGTGTGCAGCGCGGTCAGGCAATCTTCCCAGTGGTGGCCGGTCAGCGAATACGGCACTTCGATTTCGCGGACCTCCGGTGCCCAGACTTCATCACAGGCCCAGTCAGGATCCTGTGCATCGAAACGGTCGGTACCGACCAGTTCGATGCAGAAGCCGGCATCGTCGCCCGCCGCACCTTCGCTGAGGTTGAATGACAGGCCCACCACCGCGTCGGGGAGTGGCGACTGCAGCGCCTGTTCCAGCCAAGGGGCGAGTGTCGAATCAAGCGTCATGCGGGCCTTCCTGCGCCAAGGCGGGTCAGGATGCCACGCCTGCCGCGCGTCCACGTAGCTGAATCGGCTGTAGCCACGGGCTGAACCCCGCGAAAAGCGCCGGGCATGCAGGTGTCGGCCATGGTCCGGCGTTGCTAGAATCGCCGCAGGAGGAACGGCCTCCCCCGCAGCGGGACACACTGACCAGGACGGCCTGGCCCCTATCAAAGGAGGGCCACATGGCCTGGATCTATCTGTTGGCAGCCGGCGTACTGGAAATTGTCTGGGCGTTCGCGATGAAGCAGTCCGACGGCTTCAGCAAGCTCACCCCCAGCATCATCACCGTGGTCACCATGATCGCCAGTTTCTGGCTGTTGTCGCTGGCCATGCGCACCTTGCCCCTGGGCACCGCGTACACGATCTGGACCGGTATTGGCGCAGTGGGGGCGTTCATCATCGGCATCGCGTTCCTGGGCGAGCAGGTGAGTGCGATGCGTATCGCCGCGGCGGTGCTGATCGTGAGCGGGCTGGTGCTGATGAAGCTGTCGAGCACCTGAGTCCATGCGGTAGCGGCGAGGGCGCCACGCCCTGCGTGGTGGCCCTGCGCGCATACCTTTCGGCGTTCAACCCAGCGACAGCACGCATTGCATGTCCACCGCGTCCAGGCCCGGGCCGTGGCCATCGGTCACGACCCGGGTGATGCCGAATCCCAATGCGCTGTAGAAGTCGCAGGTGTGCTGGCTGGTGCTCAGCACCACGCGGCGCGCGCCACGTGCGCGTGCCTGCTGCAGGCGCGCCTGTGCCAGCTCACGGCCCAACCCCTGCCGGTGCACGGTGTGGTCGACCATGCCCCAGCAGAACGCGGCGGTCAGCGCGTCGTCCATCGCCAATCCGCCGCAGGCCACCACCCGGTCGCCGCGTTCGATCACCCGATAGTCCGCAGCGCGCGCAGGCTGCTGCAGGTAGGTGGAAAAGTCCGCACGTTCATGCGCGCCGAAGAAGCGCGGCACATTGCCATCGAAGATGGCCAGGCAGGCGGGTGCATCGGCGGCGGTGAAGGCGCGGATCGTGGACATGGGACGGCTGGCAGTGGCGGGGTAGCGCGACTGTGCCACGGAACCCGCTGCTGGTCCGCCGCGCTACCATCGGGGCGGACAGGTGAGGCAGGAGGCCGGAATGTTCAGAGCGAAGATCGCCGCATGCGTCGTGCTGGCGTCGTCGGTGTCGGGGTGCACGTACGTGGTCAAGGACACGGCCGTGGTCTGCGACACCGTCGGTCACGCGCCGGTACAGGCGACGCTG
Organism: Stenotrophomonas rhizophila; assembly: GCF_000661955.1. NCBI lineage: Bacteria > Pseudomonadati > Pseudomonadota > Gammaproteobacteria > Lysobacterales > Lysobacteraceae > Stenotrophomonas > Stenotrophomonas rhizophila. Next base: position 3,517,343 of record NZ_CP007597.1, on the reverse strand, counting down.
CCGCCGACGGCGGGGCAGCCGGCACGCCGCATCGCGCTGGTGCTGGACTACTGGCTGGTGGAGACCGCGCCGGGCCAGGCGGACAACGTGGTGTGGCTGGCGTTGAGCGCGAGCAATGAAGGGCGGCGGCGCTACGACACGCGCCGGCACGGCCCGTACGCGCCATCCGTGTGGGGCCCGGGCGAAGCGCCGGTACCGCTGTGGTATTCCTCGGCGGGGGCGTACCTGGTCCGCGAAGACGGCCAACGCATCGCCGCCGATCCGGCGTTGTATCGCGGTTTCAGCACGGCATTGAGCGCCCGCCAGCGCCGCCCGGAGCGGTACGACGCGCGCCGGCTCGACCTCAACAGCGATGTCATCTGGGGGCCGCGCCAGGGCGGAGACCTCAATCAGGCCATCATGATCCGCTTCGATATTCCGCCACCGGCGCCGGACGCGCGCTGGACGCTGCATCCAGGCGAGGTGACCGTGGGGGACACCGACACCGTCGTGGCATTTCCCGCGCGCGGGTTGTGCCTGCGCAAGGGCCATCGCGGCAAGGTGCACTGGAGCATGCTGCCGTGACGCATGCGGATCCGCGTCGCCCGTTGCTATGCTTGCTACACAGGGAATGGATGCCCACGCCGGGCGTGATGAGGATCATCAACATGTCGCATGCTGCACCCCGTGTCTGCAATGAACCCGCACCTACGGCGCGCCCGATGACGACGCAGCCCAGGCCGATGCGTCTGCGCCTGCTGCGCGGCGCGTTCTACTCAGGCCTGGTGCTGGCCATGGCCGCCTGCCAGCCTGCGCCCGACGTCGCGCAGGACGCGGCATCTACAACGGGCGCTGCGCCCGCATCGTCGCCCGCACCCGGCACTGGTTCGGCGCCGCCCGCATTCAAGGTCGCCACGTTGCCGGTATCGCGTGCACCCTTGGGTCCATTCCCGTATCTGGATCTGCCGGCGGGGTACGTCCGCCAGGACGAGCTCCAGGGCGGATTCGACCGCGTGCCGTTCTGGACCGGCGACCGCGTGGAGTGGGTGGACGGAACGGTGTACTCGACCATGATCCACAGCGACGGCGCGCACCCGTATTCGCCGTTGGCGCTCAGCCGCCACGTGCAGGCGCGGGTGGAGTCACTGGGCGGCCAGCGCATCTTCAGCGGGACGTTACCTGCCGAGGCGTCCGGCGCGATCGGCAACAGCAAGGCGGCGGTCACCTATGTGGGCGGGCTGGGGGACATCTACAACGCCCCGGCCCAGACCTTTGTGATCCATCGTGCCGACCGGGATATCTGGGTGCACCTGGGTGAGTCCGGCGATGCCGCGGGCCTGCTGGTGGTGGAAACCCGGCCGGTACAGGTCACCGGCGGCGGCCGGCCCCTGGATGCATTGAAGCGGGAGCTGGGCAAGGGGTAGAGCCACACATGGGTGGCTGCGCGCCGGGAAGCGAAGCCACCCATGGGGTGGCTCTACCGGGGATTCTTTTGCGTCGCGCAAACAAAAAGGCCGCCCCGTAGGGCGGCCTTTTCATGTGTGTGGCGGAGAGAGGGGGATTCGAACCCCCGAAGCGCGGTTTAGACGCTTACACACTTTCCAGGCGTGCTCCTTCAACCGCTCGGACACCTCTCCGGACCTGCTGCGATAACCCGCTGCAGGGGCGCAGATTCTAGCGGGGGAATTGCATTCGCACAAGCGGTACGCCGCCGGGGCGGGAGGACTGGACAGGCGTGGCACAATGGACGTCCCGATGAAGACGGTGGCCTGATGTCCTATCTCGTCCTTGCCCGCAAGTGGCGTCCGAAGCGTTTTGCCGAGCTGGTGGGCCAGGAACACGTGGTCCGTGCGCTCAGCAATGCGCTGGACAGCGGCCGGGTGCACCATGCGTTCCTGTTTACCGGTACCCGCGGGGTGGGCAAGACCACCATCGCGCGTATCTTCGCCAAATCGCTGAACTGCGAGCAGGGCACCAGCGCCGACCCGTGCGGCCAGTGCCCGGCCTGCCTGGATATCGACGCCGGGCGCTACATCGACCTGCTCGAGATCGATGCCGCGTCCAACACCGGCGTGGATGATGTCCGCGAGGTGATCGAGAACGCCCAGTACATGCCCTCGCGTGGCAAGTACAAGGTCTATCTGATCGACGAAGTGCACATGCTTTCCAAGGCGGCGTTCAATGCGCTGCTGAAGACGCTGGAAGAGCCGCCGGAGCACGTGAAGTTCCTGCTGGCCACCACCGACCCGCAGAAGCTGCCGGTGACGGTGCTGTCGCGCTGCCTGCAGTTCAACCTGAAGCGGCTGGACGAAGACCAGATCCAGGGCCAGATGACCAGGATCCTGGCGGCCGAGGAGATCGAGTCCGACCCGACCGCGATCGTGCAGCTGGCCAAGGCCGCCGACGGCAGCCTGCGTGATGGTCTGTCGCTGCTCGACCAGGCCATCGCCTACGCGGGCGGCGCGCTGCGTGAAGACGTGGTGCGCACCATGCTGGGCACGGTCGACCGCACCCAGGTGGCCGCCATGCTGGACGCGCTGGCCGATGGCGACGGCGTGCGCCTGCTGCAGGTGGTCGCCGCGCTGGCCGAGTTCTCGCCGGACTGGAGTGGCGTGCTCGAGGCGTTGGCCGAGGCCCTGCACCGCATCCAGGTGCAGCAACTGGTGCCGGGCGCGCAGTCCGACGGCGAGGGTATCGATGCGGCGGCCTTCGCCCAGCGGTTGCGCCCGGAAGTGGTGCAGCTCTGGTACCAGATGGCGCTGGGTGGCCGACGCGACCTGTACCTGGCCCCGAGCCCGCGTGCGGGCTTCGAAATGGCCGTGCTGCGCATGCTGGCGTTCCGCCCGGCTGCCGCGGTACCGCCGGTGCCGCGCGATCCGGGCACCGGCACCGAGGTGAACAACGGCGCCGGCAGCCCCGCCCAGGGCAGCGGCATGGCGGCAGCGCCTGCCGCCGTGGCCGCCGCGCCGGTCGCCCGGGTGGTACCGGCCGCAGCCAGCGTCACCCCGGTGGCCCCGGTAGTTGCGGTGGCGGCCCCTGTGGCTGCCCCGGCCGCGGCGCCGGAACCCGCCCGGCAGACCCCGCCGCCGGCGGCAGAGCCGGCGCCTGAAGACGACCTGCCGCCGTGGCACCAGGCCGGTGCGGAAGAGCGTGACGAGGCGCTGGCCGCCGAACTGGCCAGCCCCGACGCGGCCATGGTGGCACCGTGGGAGGCGCCGCCCGCGCGTCCTGCCGCGCCAGCACCGGCCCCCGTGGTGGCCCCGGCTGCCGTGGCGCGCCCGCAAGGCATCGCCATTGCGCCCTCGGCGCCGGCCGCCGTGGCAGGGGCTGCCGCGCCAATCGCCCTGGCCTCGCCCGAAGCCTGGCTGGAACTGGTCGCCCAGAGCCAGCTCAACGGCCCCTCGCGGCAGCTGGCGGCCCACGCGGCGTTCATCAGTTTTCAGCACGGCATCTTGAAACTGGCGGTATCGCCCGGATTTGAGTACTTGTGTTCGGACCGTTCGCTGGCAGCGCTGACCGATGCGCTGTCCGGCCCGCTGGGGCAGACCCCGCGGATCGTGATCGAACATGGCGACGCCGAGGCCGAAACGCTGCACCAGCGTTCCGACCGCCAGCGTGGCGAGCGGCAACAGGCGGCCGAAGCCGCCTTCATGGCCGACCCGCAGGTGCAGGTGCTTATCCAGCAGCACGGCGCGCGGGTCGTGACCGATTCCATCCGTCCTTTTGATGAGTAACACGACATGCGCGGCAACATCGCCCAATTGATGCAGCAGGCCCAGAAGATGCAGGAAAACCTGCAGAAGGCCCAGGAAGACCTCGCCAAGCTGGAAGTCACCGGCAGCGCCGGCGGTGGCATGGTCAGCGTGACCCTGACCGGCACCAAGGAGTGCCGCAAGGTGCGTATCGATCCGTCGATCCTGGGCGATGCGGAAATGACCGAAGACCTGGTCGCGGCGGCCTTCAACGATGCGTCCAACAAGATCGACGCCGAATCGAAGAACCGCATGGGCTCGGCCACGGCCGGCATGCAGTTGCCGCCGGGCATGAAGCTGCCGTTCTGACCCACCGCAGGTGCCGGGCCCGTGCCCGGTACCGGTGGGGTGACCACGACGCGAAGCCTTCGGGCTTCGCGCGTTCGTTTCTGAGATGAGCCCATCGCCATGAGCCTGCCCCTGCTCGAACAATTGATCGAGGCCTTCCGTGTGTTGCCGGGCGTTGGCCAGAAAACCGCCCAGCGCATGGCCTACCACGTGCTCGAGCGTGAGCGCGTGGGCGGGCAGAAGCTGGCCGAGGTGCTGGCCAAGGCCATCGAACGCATCGGCCATTGCGTGCAGTGCCGCGATTTCAGCGAGACCGAGACCTGCGCGGTGTGCGCCAACGGCAGCCGTGAGCGGCAGCAGCTGTGTGCGGTGGAATCGCCGGCCGACCGGTTGGCGATCGAACATGCGACCGGTTTCCGCGGCGTGTACTTCGTGCTGCAGGGGAGGTTGTCGCCGCTGGACGGCGTGGGCCCGCGCGAACTCGGCCTGGATCAGCTGGAGGCCCGCCTGAAACAGGGCGAGGTGCAGGAACTGATCATCGCCACCAGCGCCACGGTGGAAGGCGAAGCCACCGCGCACTACCTGGCGCAGCTGGCACGCGCGCACAAGGTGCGCCCCAGCCGGTTGGCGCAGGGCCTGCCGTTGGGCGGCGAACTGGAATACGTGGACCGCGGCACGCTGTCGCACGCCTTCGGCACGCGCACCGAAATCCAGGAGTGACCCCCGTCAACCGCGCCGCGCCGACAGGGTAGAGCCGACCGTTGGTCGGCTGGCCGCGCTGGCCGCGCTGACCGCAGCGCCCGTGTACCGCGCCGCACCCGTCGAAACCGGCAGCGCATCCGCGCTACTCTCCAAGCCCCTGTTCCAAGAGGTGCCCCATGAGCCAAGACACCCTGTTCGGCAAGATCATCCGCCGTGAAATCCCGGCCACCATCGTCTATGAGGACGACGACGTGCTCGGCTTCAAGGACATCGCCCCGCAGGCGCCGGTGCACGTGCTTTTCATTCCCAAGAACGAGGCGATCCCGACCCTGGACGACGTGCAGCCCGCGCAGGCGCACCTGATCGGCAAGCTGGCGCTGGCGGCGGCCGAGTACGCCCGCCGCGAAGGCTTCGCCCAGAACGGCTACCGCGTCGTCATGAACTGCCGCGAGGACGCGGGGCAGACCGTGTTCCACATCCACCTGCACCTGCTGGCCGGCGCGCCGCTGGGCCACTTCGGCACGCCGAACGGCTGAGGTACCCCCCACCGACGGCCTCCCGGGGTAGAGCCACCCCATGGGTGGCTGCACGCGATGGTCGATGCCACACCGCGCTGCATCGGCCCGCGGTGGAACAAAAAAAAGCCGCCCTTGGGCGGCTTTTTTTGCAAGGCGTACCGACCAACGGTCGGCAGCTACCTTTGCGGTCGGTATCTACCCGCTTACCACCAGCCCCAACCGCGGTAGCCCCAGCCCGGGCCCCAGCCCGGACCCCACGGCCCGTACGGGTAGGCCGGCACCACGTCCACCTGGCGCTGTTCCGGCCACAGGTAGATGACATCGGCATCCAGCTTGGGCAGGCGGTAGTCGTACTCGCCGATGCGGGTGTTCTCGTAACCGGCGATCTTGCCGATGAAGGTCACATCACGGCCCGGCTCGAACACGGCCGGGTCGTAGAAGCCGGCGCGGCAGGCGACGAAGCGGCCGTCGCTTGCATCAGCCGAGGTGGTGCTCGGGCGGCCACTGCCGTTGAGCGGGCGCGAGATCATCTGGAAACAGGTCTGGCCCTGCACCGGATTGGTTTCGATGATGCGGCCACCCCAGCGCACCGGGGTACCCACCTGCTGGGTGGGCACCGCATCGCGCGGGCTGACCATGCTGAACTGGCCTTGCAGCGGTTTGGGCGCGGTGGCGCAGGCGGCCAGCGCCAGCGAAGCAGCGAGGGGAAGCAGAATCTGGATCTTCATGGGGATGCTCCGGAGGACGGGCGATGCCTGCGCAGGTCGCGCAATAATGAAGTGAGGTCGACGTCCGCGCCAGCGTAGCGCGCGAGAACGAAACGGCTGCTGAGCGACAACAGCGCCGGGTCGGGCCGCTGCTGGTGGACGCGCTGGGCCCAGCGGTCCGCTGGCTCGGCACTGTCACGCGCCAGGCCAAGCCGGGCGTAGCGCCGCCCCAGCCGGTGCCAGGCGCGCAGCAATGGATCGCGCTCACGTTCGCCACGGCCCAGCAGCCACGCCATCCAGCCTAGCGTGGCCAGCGCGAAGACCGTGAAAACGGCAATCAGCTGTGCCGGTTCCAGCTTGTCGATGCCCAGCGGGCGCAGCATGCGCTGCTGGCGATCGGCATCGAAGGACAGCACCAGGTCGTTCCAGCCCCGGCGCAGCCAGTCGGTGGCCTGGCCCAGCTGCAGCCAGCGGCTCTGCAGGGTGGCCCCGCCGCCGCCCTGCAGACGGTCTTCCAAGGTGTCGTAGATGCGCTCGGGGGCGACCGCGGCGGTCGGGTCCACGCGTACCCAGCCGCGCTCGGGCAACCACACCTCGGCCCAGGCATGGGCATCCATGCGCCGCACCACCCAGTAGTTGCCGTAGGGGTTGCGCACGCCGCCGGCAAAGCCGGTCACCACGCGTGCGGGAATGCCGGCGTTGCGCATCAGCACCACGAACGCCGAACTGAAGTGCTGGCAGAAGCCGACCTGCTGGTCGAACAGGAACTCGTCCACGCCATCGCGACCGGGCAGCGGCGTGGTGAGGCTGTAGGCGAAGCGGGCGCGGATCCAGTCCAGCGCGCGCGCCACGATGGCCGCATCGTTGCTGCCGGCCTCGGCGCGCCACTGCCGGGCCAGGGCGGCCGTGCGCGGGTTGAAGCCGTCCGGCAGCTGCAGTGCCTGCTGGCGCTCGTACGGCCGCAGTGCGTCGCGGTAACGGCTGGGCGGGGCGGACTGCAGGCGCCAGCGGGTCAGGGTGCTCAGGTTGCTGCGGCTGCGCAGGCTGTGGTCGGCATCCAGCGCGCTGCCGGGCGGTGCCTGCAGCGGCAGGTCCAATGCCACCAGCTGGCGGCGGTCGGTGGGCTCGTAGTCGATCTGGTAATCCCAGCGCAGCGTGCCCGAGGTGACCGCGGCGGGTGGGCGCTGCCGGGCGTCCTGATCCCGGGTCCAGCTGCGGCCATCGAAGCGGCTCATCACCGGGCCGCGCCAGTAGCGCTGCTCGGGCGCCGGCACCGCGCCGAAGAACGTCACGCGCAGGGCGGGCGCATCGTCGGCCATCAGGTCCAGCCACTGCCCCGGTTCCATGCGGTCGGACAGGCCCGGCTTGCCCACCGCGCGGTCGGGAATGCCCCACAGCGGCTCGCTCAGGCGCGGGAACAGCCAGAACCCGGCCAACGCCAAGGGCAGGCCCAGTGCAACCAGGCGGCCAACGCCGCGCAGTTGGCCGACCAGGCGCGGGCTGGGCGCCTGGCCTTCGGCATGGGCCAGCCGCTGCAGGGCGAGCAGGGCGGTCAGCGCGGCCAGTACGGCCAGCGCCATGGTCAGCGGCCCCTGGTCGAGCAGGAAGGCGGCGAACGGGGCAAACAGAGCAAACCCGAGCAGGCTGCGGGCATCGCGCAGGCTGCGCAGTTCGCTGGATTTCAGTGCCAGCATGGCCGCCAGCAATGCGCAGCCGGTATCGCGGCCGGGGCGTGCGCCCATCTGCCAGTAAATGGCGGCCAGCATGCACAGCACCAGTGCCAGGCGCAGCACGGCAGGCAGCACGCGTTGGCGGGCCGCCAGGGCGGTCACCAGCGCGACCAGCGCGATGATGGCGGCGAGCAGGTCAGGCAACTGCAGCAGCAGCGGCACCAGGCCGAGCGCGGCGCTGGCCAGGGTCCAGCGCCGCGCGCTGGGGCTCAGGGTGGGGGAGGTGGGCTCAGCCATGCGGCATCAGCGCCAGTGCGCGTTGGCACAGGTGGTGGTGGGCGCTGCCATTGCCAGGCCCCAGTACCGGCTGCCCGGGCAACTGCAGGGTGTAGCGGCGGCCATCGCGCTCGGCGAGGTCCACCCAGCGCGCCAGCCGCGCGATGCGTGCTTCGACCGGCAGCGCGGCCAGCTGCCGCCAGTCCAGCAGCACGTCCACGCCGACCGGTTTTTCATACTCGCGCACCAGCAGGGTGTCGCGCCGGGCCGAGTGCTTCCAGGCGATGCTGCGCGGCGGGTCGCCCGCGCGGTAGGGGCGCAGTTGATGCAGCTCATCGCCGCTGGCATGCACGCGGGTATGCAGCGGGTCGCCGCCACTTTCCGGCAGCGCGGGCGCCTGGAGTTCGGGGGCGGCGTAGACCAGCAGCGGCGCGTCGGGCCACACCCACGACCAGGCGCGCACCAGGCCGAGCGGCTGGGTGGTGGAAATGCGGATGCGCGTGAGGTCGAGCCAGCCGCGTCGCACGGTAGGCAGCATCAGGTCCACTTCGATCTGGTCGGTGTCCAGCAGATGGCCGAAGGCCACCGCCTGATCAAGGGCCAGTTCCAGCCCGCGTCGTGCGCGTGCGTCGGGCCGTGACAGGCTGATCCGCAACCGCATCGGCTGGCCGGCATGCACCGGTTCGGCCGACACCGCATCGATCTGCAGCCCGGACAACTGCAGGTGCGCGCTGATGGTGCTGGCAATCGCCACGGTGGCCAACAGCAATGCCAGCAGCAATGCCGGGTTGTTGTTGTAGTTCAGCGCGCCCAGCAACATCGCCACCAGCAGGGTGGTCACGAACATGCCGAAGCGGGTGGGCAGCACATAGATGCGGCGCCGGTCCAGCCGGCGCGGCAACGCTTCGGGCTGCCGTGGCCGCGCCAGCAACTGCAGCTTCTGCCAGCGGTCTCCCCAGCCGCGGCGCATCTCAATCCACCGCGACGGTCTGGAGGATCGCGCGGGCCAGTGCCGGGCCGGTGCTGGCTTCTGCTTCGGGCACCAGGCGATGGCCGGCGACGGCCACGAACAGGGTCTGCACGTCTTCGGGCACCACGTGCGTGCGACCGAGCAGCAGCGCATGCGCCTTGGCCGCGTGCAGCAGGGCCAGCCCGGCGCGGGGCGACAGCCCCACGCGCACGCCGGCGTGCTGGCGGCTGCGGGTAAGCAGGGCCTGCACGTAGTGGATGAGTGCGTCGCTGGCATGCACCTGGCGGGCCGCGTCGCGCAGCGTGCGCACCTGTGCCTCGTCCAGGCGTGGCTGCGCCTGTGCGATCAGGTGGCGGCGGTCGGTACCGCGCAGCAGCTCGCGTTCGGATTCGGCATTGGGGTAGCCCAGTGCCAGCCGCAGCAGGAAGCGGTCCAGCTGCGAGTCGGGCAGCGGGAACGTACCCGACAGGTCCACCGGGTTCTGCGTTGCGATCACGAAGAAGGGATCGGGCAGCGGGTGGGTGACACCGTCCAGGGTGACCTGCTGTTCGGCCATCGCTTCGAGCAGCGCGCTCTGCGTGCGCGGCGGTGCGCGATTGATCTCGTCGGCCAGCAGCACGTGGGTGAACACCGGGCCGGGATGGAACTGGAACTGCCGGCTGGCGGCATCGTAAACCGAGACGCCGAGCACATCTGCGGGCAGCAGGTCCGAGGTGAACTGCACGCGCTGGAAGCCCAGTCCGAGGCTGGAGGCCATCGCATGGGCCAGCGTGGTCTTGCCCAGGCCCGGCAGATCTTCAATCAACAGGTGACCGCCCGACAGCAGGGCGACGAACGCCAGCCGCACTTCATGTGCCTTGCCCAGCACCAGCCCGTTGACCTGGTCCTGGGCGCTGCGGAGGGCCTGTCGCACTACATCGGTTAGCATGGCTGGCACCTGGGGCGAATTTTCCATGTCCGTCTCGTGTCGATGATTCCTTCGATTCTATAGAGCAATGCAGGGCGAACAACGCGCACGCACAATTTTTCTGCTGTTGTGGACGCTGGTCACCGCAGTAAAGCTGGTGATCGCCGCGCGTCTGCCGTTGTTCGTGGACGAAGCGTTCTACTGGCAGGAAGGCCAGCACCTGGCCGCGGCCTATTCCGACCTGCCGGGGCTGACGGCCTGGCTGTCGCGGCTCGGGGTGGAACTGGGCGGCGCGCACGTGCTGGCCCAGCGCCTGCCGTTCCTGGCCATCGGCGCAGCGCTGCCGTGGTTGGTCTCGCGCATTGCCACGCGCTGGTTCGGTGCAGTGGCGGGCTGGCAGGCCGGCAGCCTGACCTTGCTGATGCCGTTGTCGGGCACGCTGGGCATCCTGGCGGTGCCGGACGTGCCGATGGCCCTGGCCGCGGTGCTGTGCCTGGATGCCGGCGCGCGCCTGCTGCGCAACGTCGACGCTGCGTCGGCCATGAAGCTGGCACTGGGCCTGATGATCGGCGCGCTCAGCCATTACCGTTTCATCGGCGTGATCGTGGTTGGCTTCATCGCCCTGCTGCTGTTGCCGCAGGGGCGCCGCATGCTGCGCGATCCGCGCGTGTGGGTGGCGCTGGCGGTGGGGGTGCTGGCGTGGTTGCCGCTGCTGTCGTGGAATGCCGACAACCAGGATGCCGGCCTGAAATTCCAGGTGGTCGAACGCCACCCGTGGGCATTCGAATGGAGTGGTCTGTGGTTCCTGGTGATCCAGCCGATGCTGGTCACCCCGATCCTGTGCATGGCGATGTGGAAGGTGGCGCTGGCCGGCACCCGCAGCGGTGGCGGTGCGCGTGCGCAGTGGCGCTACTTCGGTCTGGTGGGCGCGGTCTCCACCGTGGCGATCTTCGGGCTGGGCTTCTTCACCGATGTGGAGCGCATCAGCTTCCACTGGCCGTTGCCGGGGTATCTGGCGCTGCTGGTGGCGGTGCCGGTGGTGCTCAACGGCTGGCCGCGCTGGCTGCGGCGCACCGGCTGGTGGCTGGCCGGTGCCGGCCTGGCGCTGGCCTTCGGGTACTACCTGATGGCGTCCACGCCGAGCCTGCGCGAGCAGCTGGCCGGCGACAAGTACTACCCGCGCAATTTCGCTGGCTGGGAACCGCTGGCCGCCGCGGTGCGCGACGAACTGTCCGGCATGCCCGAAGGTACCCGGGTGCTGGCCGGCAACTTCAAGGTAGGCGCCGAGCTGGGCTTCCAGCTGCGTGATCCGTCCATCGAAGTGCTGCGCCACCCGCTCAACGACAAGCACGGTCGCAGTGCGCAGCTGGGGCTGTGGGGGCTGTTGCACGATGGCCAGCGCAAGGCGCCGATGCTGCTGGTGCTGTCGCCCAGCGACCAGCGTTACCGCGACCTGCTGCAGCGCTACCACGCGGTGTGCGAGCAGGTCGGCCCGCTGCCGCCGCCGCGGGTGGTCAGCAACGATCACGGGTACCAGCGCTTCCTGCTGTTCAAGCTGCCGGCCGAGCGCGCGTCCGGCCCGTGCGTGACCCCGGCGATGGCCTGGATCGACACGCCGCAGGCGGACGCAGCCGTGACCGGCGTGGTGGAAGTGCGCGGCTGGGCCTTCAAGGACGGGGTGGGGCTGTCGCGGGTGGAGGTGCTGCTGGATGGCAAGGCCGTGGCCGAGGCGGACTACGGCCGCACCTACGACATCACCAGCTTCTGGACCAACTCCAACGATCCGCAGCACCCCAACGTGGGCTTCACCGCCCGGGTCGATACGCGCGCGCTGGCGCCGGGCAGGCATTGGCTGGGCCTGCGCCTGCACGGGCGCGACGGCAGCGTGGAGCCGTGGCAGGAGCAGGCACTGCAGGTGCCCGCGCGCTGAGCGTGCGCGGCGGCAGGGATCAGGGCAGGGTGTAACCGGCCTGGCGCAGCAGCTGGCTGGTGGCGATCAGGGGCAGCCCGATCAGCGCGGTGGGGTCGCGGTTCTCGATGGCCTCGAACAGGGCGATGCCCAGCCCCTCGCATTTGAAACTGCCGGCGCAGTCCAGCGGCTGTTCGGCAGCCACGTAGCGGGCGATCGTGGCCGCATCCAGGGCGCGGAAGTGCACCCGGGTCAGGTCGCAGGCTGCCAGCTCCCGGTCGTCGCAGTGCAGGCTGACCGCCGTATGGAACGCCACCACCTGGCCGGACATCGCCGCCAGCTGTGCCTGCGCCGCGGCTACCGTGCCCGGTTTGCCCAGCGGGGAACCGTTCAGCTCGGCGACCTGGTCCGACCCGATCACCCAGCGCCCGGGGTAGCGGGCGGCCACCTCGGCGGCCTTGGCCCGTGCCAGACGCACCGCCACTGCACGCGGCGCTTCACCCCGCTGCGGGGTCTCATCCACGTCCGGGCGTGCGCAGTCGGGGGCCAGGCCCAGCCGTTGCAGCAGTTCCAGGCGGTAGCGGGACGTGGAGGCAAGCACGGGCGGAAGCATGCGAAAATACCGGTTGGTGGGCTCGGCAGTCTGGCCGCGGTGGCCGGGCGGGGCAAGCCGGTACACGAGGGATTTGACAGCCGGGCAGACGGTCCTTAACATTCAGCGGCTTATGTCCGCGAACGTGCCCGAATTGCTGGATGCTTGGCGGATGGTTGCAGCACGCAGGTGCTTCGACGGCCAGGTGAATCTAGCTGAATTGACCCGCCTGCAAGGGCTTGTTGCCGATACCGAAGGTCAGTGCACCTATGCACTGGAATTCGCGCACGACGACATCCTGCGGGTATCCTATGTTGAACTGACCATTGAAACCGCGCTGCCGCTGATCTGTCAGCGCAGCCTGCAGCGCTTCCTGCTGCCGGTCTCGATGGTGCAGCGGCTCGGCCTGATCCGCAGCGAAGAGGAAGAATCCTCGCTGCCGGAAGGGTACGAACCGTGGCTGGTGCCCGAAGACGGCATGCTGCGACCGCTGGAACTGGTCGAGGACGAACTGGTCCTGGCCGTGCCCGTTGTGCCGTTGTCTCCCGATGGGCAGGCAGTGGACCGCGACTGGGCACCGACCGAAGAAGAAATCAGCAAGGCCAATCCGTTCGCGGCGTTGGCGGCACTGAAAAAACAATAGCAGCCGGATTGTCGTCGGCGGCTGCGGCGAAAGCGAAGACTGTGCTGGGCGCTGGCGTCCTGCGCGACGAAACGACGAAGCAAAACGAACCGAGTTTGGAGCAATCCCATGGCTGTGCAGAAATCCCGTGTCACCCCGTCCCGCCGCGGTATGCGCCGTGCGCATGACGCCCTGAGCGCCAAGCAGCTGTCCACCGATCCGACCACCGGTGAAGTGCATCTGCGTCACCACATCACCGCTGACGGTTTCTACCGTGGCAAGAAGGTGATTGCGACCAAGTCGAATTCGGCCGTCGAAGAAGATTGATCCGTGAAGGCCGCTGCCCGGTCGGGCAGCGGCCTTTACTCCATTCTTCCCGGCTGTCGGTGTTGATGGCCGTGCTACAGGACATGCAATGAGCAAGCGGATCTACTCGAGGATCGCGGGCACTGGTAGCTATTTGCCCGAAAAAGTGTTGACCAACCAGGATCTGGAGAAAATGGTCGACACCACCGATGAGTGGATCCAGTCGCGAACGGGTATCCGTGAGCGGCACATTGCAGCGGAAAACGAAACCACCAGCGACCTCGGCTATCACGCCGCGGTGCGTGCGCTGGAAGCGGCCGGTATCGACGCTTCGCAGCTGGACATGATCGTGGTGGGTACTACCACGCCCGATCTGATCTTCCCCTCCACCGCGTGCCTGATCCAGGCCAAGCTCGGTGCGAGCGGGTGCCCTGCCTTCGACGTCAACGCCGCCTGTTCGGGCTTCGTGTTCGCGTTGAGCGTGGCGGACAAATTCATTCGTTCCGGTGATGCACGTCATGTGCTGGTCATCGGTGCGGAAACCCTGACCCGGATCGTCGACTGGACCGAGCGCACCACCTGCGTGCTGTTCGGCGACGGCGCTGGCGCGGTCGTGCTGAAAGCCGACGAAGACACCGGCATCCTGAGCACCCACCTGCATTCGGATGGCAGCAAGAAAGAGCTGCTGTGGAACCCGGTGGGCGTGTCGGCCGGTTTCGGCGAGGGCGAGAACGCCCGCGGCGCGATCCTGATGAAGGGCAACGACGTGTTCAAGTACGCCGTGAAGGCGCTGGACTCGGTCGTTGACGAAACCCTGGAAGCGAACGCGCTGACCAAGGCCGATCTGGACTGGCTGATCCCGCACCAAGCCAACCTGCGCATCATCGAAGCCACGGCCAAGCGCCTGGACATGTCGATGGAGCAGGTGGTGGTGACGGTGGACAGGCACGGCAATACGTCGTCCGCCTCGGTGCCGATGGCGCTGGACGTGGCGATCCGTTCGGGCCGCGTCGAGCGTGGCCAGCTGCTGTTGCTGGAAGCCTTCGGTGGCGGCTTCACGTGGGGTTCGGCTCTGCTGCGCTATTGATAGTGCTCGTTACGACAACGTGACGTTTTCATTACGGCCCCATTTGGGGCCGTATGCATTTCAGGAGACCTGTCATGGTTGAGCCCATCGTCATTGAAGGGCAACGTGCCTGGCTGAAGCAGTACGGCGAAGGAAGCCGCGCGGTAGCCTTGGGCCTGCTCAATTTTGTTGCACACCGTTTCCAGCTGGATGCGCTGCGCCCGCCGCCGCATCGGGGTGGCGATGCCGCGAAGGAAACCGAGGCCCGCCGTCTGGGCGAGCTGGCCGCGCAGGGTGTGAACGTGCCGCACGTGATCGGCAGTGGCCATGCAGCGCTGGTGCTGGAAGACAACGGTAGTTCGTTCAACACCTGCCTGCGCCAGGCCGATGCGGGCGGGCGCGATGTGCTGGTGGCGGCGGCCATGCAGGCCATTGCGGCGGCGCATGCGAAGGGCGCCTACTTCGGCCAGCCGTTGCCGCGCAACCTGACCTGGGACGGGGCGAAGGTGGGCTTCATCGATTTCGAGGAAGACCCGCTGGAGGTGATGGACCTGGCGCAGGCGCAGGCACGCGATTGGCTGATGTTCGGCTACGGGGTGGCGAAGTATTACGAGGACCGTCCGCAGCAGTTGCAGGCGCTGATGGCGCAGGCGATGGACGGGGTGGAAGCGCCGGTGATCGCGCATGCGCACGCGGTGTCGGGGCGGCTGCAGGGGCTGGCCCGGGCGAGTCTGAAGATGGGGCGTTCGGCGCGCGCGCTGGCTCACGCGATCCTGATCGTGCACGGGGCCACGACGCTGGGGGTGCTGATGCTGGCGGTGATCTGCTACGACTTCTTCTCCGACGGCGACCTCGACATCCTGCAGTTGTTGGTTTGATCGGGTGGGGCTTTTTTTGAAGCCAGAGCTTTTAAGAGCTTAAGAGCCAGAGCGTTGTTGCTCGCTTGCGGCGTGCCGGGTCGGCGTGGGTGGGTTGGCGGGACACGCCGTGAATCCATCCCTGGAGGCTCGTGGGCGCCATCCATGGCGC